>DORQ01000294.1:0-3468 GCA_003514205.1 Acidimicrobiaceae bacterium | reverse complement strand
GGCAACGGCAAGATCATTCAGGAACTTGAAGCGGTATTCCGCGGCGCAGGTTGGAACGTGATCAAGGTCGTCTGGGGAGGCGGCTGGGACAATCTGCTCAGCAATGACGCAGACGGCGTCCTGGTGGATCAAATGAACCGAACTGTCGATGGCCAATTCCAGCGGTTCGCAGTGGAGAACGGGAACTTCGCGCGGGAGAACTTTTTCGGGCCCGACCCTCGGTTGCGAAAACTCGTGGAACACATGTCTGACGCCGAGATTGAAGCCCTCCCACGAGGAGGCCACGACACCATCAAGATCCATGCGGCCTACCACCAGGCAACCCACGACACCTCAGATCGTCCAACAGTGATTCTGGCAAAGACCATCAAAGGATGGACCTTGGGGACTGAGGTCATGGGTCGCAACGCGACCCATCAGATCAAGAAGATGAATGCTGACCAGCTGAAGTCGCTCCGGGAGCGGCTCCACCTTGAAGACGTGATCTCCGATGAAGCGTTGGCAGCGGAGGATCCACCCTTCATACGACTTCCACGTGGCAGTGCTGAGGAGGCATACCTCCTCGACCGACGCCGTGAGCTCGGCGGATCGTTACCTCGAAGAACCGTCGCTATCCGTCGTCCGGTTCAACCTCCAGCGGAGGAGGCATTCGCCGAACTCCTCCTAGGGAGTGGGAACCAGGCCGCCTCCACGACCACCGCGTTCACCCGCCTGTTGCGCAACCTGGCGCGAGATCCTGCCATCGGCCAACGCGTCGTTCCGATCATTCCCGACGAAGCCAGGACCTTCGGGATGGATTCTCTATTTCGAGAGCTGAAGATCTACGCGGCCAATGGGCAGAAATACGAACCGGTAGACCATCACCTTCTCTTGAGTTATGCCGAGTCCACCGATGGCCAAATCCTTGAGGAAGGAATCACCGAGGCCGGGGGCTTAGCATCGTGGACCGCGGCAGCGACCAGCTACGCGACGCGTGGTGTTCCCATGGTGCCATTCTTCACGTTCTACTCGATGTTCGGCTTTCAGCGAGTGGGCGACCTGATCTGGGCCGCGGCCGACGCTCGGGCACGGGGTTTCCTCCTCGGAGCGACGGCTGGTAGAACCACGCTCTCCGGTGAGGGACTACAGCACCAAGATGGTCACAGCCTGCTTCTCGCCTCAACTGTCCCCAGTTGTCGGGCCTACGACCCAGCCTTTGCCTACGAGCTGGCAATCATCATCAAGGCCGGCATTCAGTCCATGCTGGATCCTGACCCCTCCCACGACGAGTTCTTCTACCTCACGTTGTACAACGAGAACTACGTCATGCCGGCAATGCCCGAGGACCTCACCTTGGAGGACCTCACCACCGGAGTGCTTGATGGCATGTATCGCTGGAAGCCCGCTCCGGACGGCAAGTCCCCCACCGCATCAATTCTGTTCTCAGGGCCGACCTGGAGTGCTTCGCTTGAGGCTCAACGGATGCTCGACGTCACCTACGGGATCGCAGCCGACCTTTGGAGCGTCACGAGCTACAAGGCCTTGCGGGAACAAGCACTTGAGGTTGAGCGACACAATCGTCTCCACCCGACCGCAACTCGTCAGGTTGCGAACGTGACCCACAACCTCGCACCAGGGCGGGGGCCCGTCGTGGCCGTCACCGACTTTCAGCGATCGGTCCCTGACCAGATCAGTCGATTCAGTCCCAGACCCTGGGTGTCGCTTGGCACCGATGGCTACGGACGCTCCGATGACCGAATGGAACTCCGGAAGTTCTTCGAGATCGACGCTCCCCACATCGTCGTGGCAACGCTTCATGCCCTTGCACTGGCCGACCAATTGGACCCCAACGTGGTCGCAGGTGCATTGGAGTCGTTCGGCCTCACTGCCCCAGGCACGGCGCCCTGGCTAGCGAACTAGTCTCTCCTTGTTTGCTGGGGCTCATGCCCTGCGCCTTCCAAGCGACCGGACCACACCTATGCCAACGCCAACTATCAAGCTTCCGATCACAGGCGACTACGAGGCCGACCTCCTCCTGACACAGGAGCCACTTGCGCTCTTGATCGGCATGATTCTTGACCAGCAGGTGAGCATGGAACTCGCCTTTCGGGGACCGGCCGTGCTGAGAGATCGGCTCGGTGGTGAACTCTCAGTGGAGACCATCACTGCGCTCAGCGTGACCGAGTTCGTTCAGCTCTGCTGCGAGAAGCCAGCGATCCACCGCTTCCCTGCAGCGATGGGCGAGCGCATCTACCGTGTTTGTGAACACCTTGCGGAACACTACGGCGGCGACGCATCCAAGATCTGGCTGAGGGCTCGGTCCGCCGAGGTCGTGGCGCAACGACTGCGAGACCTGCCCGGCTTCGGGGAGGAGAAGACCAAGATCTTCATGGCGCTGCTCGCAAAGCGATTCGGTCGCAGGCCGAAAGGCTGGGAGGTAGTCGCTCACCCGTTCAGCGACAACGTTCCACGATCAGTTGCGGACGTGCGGAACGCCAAGACGTTGGGCGAGGTCCGGGAGTGGAAACGTGCAATGAAGGCAGCCCGAAAATCCAAGCAGGACGACTAGTTGTCGATCAACACCAGACCGACACGATCAGGGCTTGCAGTGGTCACCAACTCGAGGAGAATCTCGGTCTCCTCAATTGAGGTCCACCCGTCGAGCACCGCAACGAGATTCGCATCAGCGATGTCAAGGAGCGAGCGGACTGACATCGGGCCAGGAATCTGGGGCAGGTTGCACACGATGGTGGAGAATTGATCCTTCTGGTTCTCCAAGGCCTCGGCAAGCGCCCACCCAGCTGAATCCAAGGGCGTCTTCCCGAGTGGCGCGACGAAGAGCGTGGCTCCGGTCGCCTTGATGAGCTTGTGGTAGGAGCGCGGGACGAGGAGCCGGCGCCACCCTCGAAGTGGAACTGCGACCTCATGCAACGAGCAGGTTCCGGCTGCCACCTCGCCAAGCCCCCTTCGAGAATTCAGAAGCAATTGCTTGGAAAGCCGACCCGAAACATCAGCGACAACCACGCTGGAGTTCGCCTCAAGAGCCATTCCGCCGGCAAGGCCCACTGCAGTCCAGGAATGAAGTCGCGAGAGCTTCGGCGACGCAACTCCGAGAATCGCAACACCGTCGGGACAGAATTGCGTCAACGTTTCAGCGGCTGACTCGAGGTGGTACTGGGCATTGCGGGTACGACCGAATCGTGGCCTGGGAAGCGTCGCTACACGCCGAACCCCGAGGATTGCTTCGATGTCTTCTCGTGACGTCAACTGGCGGCCGTCATGGAGGTACATCGAAAGGATCATGAGGGCGATCACCGCCGACAGACCGCTCAGGAAGCCGTACCAGGACGCGCGAGGGTAGAACTCATCAATACCTGTCGGGCCAAACACTCGGAGGTAGAGGGGCCCCGCAAAGTTGACCGCATCGTCAGGCGTAACGTTTCGGCCGTCCTCGCCCAACACTGCGTAGGAGGACTCACGATTGCGCTC
>DORQ01000364.1:4778-5506 GCA_003514205.1 Acidimicrobiaceae bacterium | reverse complement strand
ACCACGGACAGGGCTTTGCCGGCAGGAATCGGAATGAACTTCGCCGCCCCCTCCTCGCTCAGAAAGGCGTAGGTCACCCCACCCTCGATTGGCGAATCTCCAAACCGAGCGATGCCGACGAGTTCGAACGACTGAAGTTCGGGCATGAGAACGTTGACGGTGTCTCCCACCTCAAGTTTGCCTTCGAGTGCGGCACCCTCATCAATGACAACTTCGTTGGTTCCCTCAGGCCCACGACCCTCAATCAGGTTGTAGGGATTAAGTCCTTCGTCATCGACCCAGTTCTGACTGAACGTGGGCGGACCCTCTCCACCCACACGCTCGCCGTCAGCTCCGAGGATCTGAGCGAAGCCCTGGACGACCGCAGCGGTAATCCGAACCTCATCGATAGCCCGAATCTCCTTCGCCAAGGAAGCATCCAGGAACTGCGATTGAAGCCCAAGATTGCTTTGCAGGCTCTCCTCCGGCGGTTCAGGGCGAATGACCACATCGATTCCCTCGGTCCCAAGGGAAAAGAGCTTGTCGAAGTTGGCGCGCAACGTGTCGCCCAGCATCAGGGTGCCAGCGAGAAACCCAACACCAATCACGACTGAGGTCGCGATACCAACAAGGCGACGCTTGTTGGCCCACAGGTTGTGCAGCATGAGTCGAATCATGTGTCAGTCCCCCAGCGCCACCATGGCGTCAATGTGGTGATTGACCCCACTCGCGCGTTGTCGACTCGCGCG
>DORQ01000364.1:4001-4642 GCA_003514205.1 Acidimicrobiaceae bacterium | reverse complement strand
GTCGACTCGCGCGTTGTCGACTCGGTGAGGAACTGCTCATGTACGGACTCAATTCATTGTGCAAGGTTGGGGATCGGTGTTATCGCAGCGGCGCTCAGACACCGGTGTGGGTCGCACGTACACTCATGTGGCGGCGACCCGCCGAATCTAGACTCCCGGAGGCGACACGTGGCACACATCAGTTTGGGAAACTCACTTCCTGGCATCCAAGGATTGCTCCAATACCGTCCCGAGACCGGCCACGTACTGAGCCAACTGGCAGAAACGCTCCTTCGAGCTGACAACAGCTTGTCCCGCGGTGAGCGTGAACTGATCGCCGCCTACGTCTCTGGTTTGAACTCATGTACGTTCTGCCACCTTTCCCACTCAACCTTCGCTGCGTTACAGCTTGAGAATGGATGGACCACGGTCGACGAGGTGATGTCGGACCCCAATGCTGCAGATATCTCGCCCAAACTTCGGGCACTGCTTCCGATTGCGGCGCAAGTGCAAATCGGCGGGCGCTCTGTGACTGACGACCAGCTTGCAGCTGCGCGCGAGGCGGGCGCCACCGATATTGAGATTCACGACACCGTCCTCATCGCAGCGGCTTTCTGTATGTTCAACAGATATGTGGATGGGCTTGGCACCTTTGCTCCCCC
>DORQ01000364.1:498-3728 GCA_003514205.1 Acidimicrobiaceae bacterium | reverse complement strand
TTCTGCATAGGTTTCAGTGGAGACACTCGGAGTGCGACTCAGGAAGAACGCCGAGGATCCAGTCCCGTCGCTCACAACCGCCCACTGGTAGCTTTCGTCAAGCGCCACAATCCAATAGTTGCTTGGACCAAAGCTGCCGTTAAAGGTGACCGACAGCTTGGCGTTCGTTGAATCGGTTGGGCGTGCACGGCCCTCAATCGCCGCCTCGGGCCCATCGAAGCTCAAGAAACGGCCACGGTTGATGACCTGAATCGTTCCATCGGGTAACGGGGTGTACTCAGCGGTCGTGCCAACTAGGCCCACAGAAAAGAACTGCTTCACCGATGCAATTTCATACCATTTCCCGACATACTGGTTGAGGTCCACGGACTCAAGGGCCACGGTCCGAACGGGCATTGGAGCGCAGGCCGCGGTGACGGACAGCAGCGCACATCCAGCGGCGACGACGCTCCTTCGGATTCGGCGGGATCGCAGAGTCCGAGACCCGCTTGTGGATGTTCGGAAACTGGCAAGACTCGCTCGCATTTCTCATTCCTCCGTCGTAGAGCACCTAGTGCGTGTTCTCAACACGCTGTCTCGGTGTTGTTACGCTCGGATGAGCCTGTGTGGATGCACCCCGACGCGAACTTCTTTCGAAGTTCTCTGTTGTGCGAGCGGTTCTACGAGGTGCCTGCACCGAGGTCGGCCTCGCCTGTTTGCACTCGCCATAGCGCGCAGTACAGTCCACCAGCTTTGAGGAGATCCTCATGCGTGCCTGATTCGGCCACTACGCCATTCTCAAGGACATGGATGCTGTGGGCATGTCGCACCGTCGAGAGCCGATGCGCGATCACAATGGTGGTTCTGCCCGCGCTGACTCGAACCAAGGATCGTTGAATCGCCGCCTCGGTCTCATTGTCCACCGCGCTGGTTGCCTCATCGAGCACCAGGATCGCTGGGTTCATCAGGATTGCTCGGGCCAGGGAGAGTCGCTGGCGTTGGCCACCTGAAAGCTTTTGGCCTCGCTCACCAACCAACGTGTCGAGTCCCCGCGGCAAGGAGGTGGCGAACTCCAGCGCTTCTGCGGCGGACAATGCCGAAACGATCTCTGCCTCGGATGCCTCCGGACGGCCATAGGCAACGTTCTCACGAATTGTGCCCTCAAACAGGAATGTGTCCTGGGCCACATAGCCGAATACCCGTCGCAGCGAAGCCGTGCTGACTGAGTTGATGTCGTGGCCATCAATGGTGATCGCCCCACCTTCCACCTCATACAGCCGAAGGAGGAGCTTCAGGATGGTCGACTTTCCTGCACCCGTGGTCCCGACAATCGCATGGGTCTCACCAGCAGGAATAGTGAAACTGGCACCTCGAAGCACTGGTTGTTCAGACGAATACCCGAACCTCACCTCAGAGAACTGCACCCGCCCAGGGGTTGTTGCGGAAAGTGTCCCGGGGCCATCGAGGATCGCGGGAGTTGAATCAAGTACCTCAAGGAGTCGGCGGACCGACGCAGCTGCCCGTTGGTAGCCATCGAAGGTCTCGCCGAGGCGGGTGAGCGGCCACAAGAGGCGCTGAGTCATGTACACCAAGCTGGAGAAGACCCCAACTGCCAAGGTTCCTTCAATCACCAGCCGCCCACCCAACAGCAGCGTCGAGACGAAGGCCGCCAAGATCGCCATGCGGATCAACGGAATGAAGGCCGCCGACAACCGGATGGCCTGCCGATTTGATTCCCGGTACTCAGTGGACAAGCTTGAGACGCGTTCAACCTCACGCTCTTCAGCAACGAAGGCCCGAATGGTTGCGATCCCGCTCAGGTTGTTGGCCAGCGTTGCCCCGAGATGCCCGACACTGTCACGCACGCGCGCATACAAGGGCTCCAGTCGCCGCTGATACCGCAAACTCGCAATCACAATGACCGGAATCGGCAGAAACGCGACGAGAGCCAGCATCGGTGACACCGTGAGAAAGACGATGCCAACAACCACCACGTTCGTCGCGACGAGCACCATCTCCTGCGCACCGGAATCGAGAAACCGTTCAAGCTGGTTGACATCATCATTGAGCACCGACAGCAACCCACCCGAGGACCGGTCTTCAAACCAGCCCTGCTCCAGTTTCTGCATATGCCGATAGCAATCAACACGGGTTGTGTGTTGAATGCTCTGCGACAGGTTTCGCCAGCGAAGCTCCGCGAGATAGTCCGTCAGTGACTCCCCTACCCAAATGGCGATGGTGATGATCGCGAGCAACACCAGTTGAGACCATCGAGTCTCGAACCCACTGGCTCGGCCAACGAAACTGCGGTCGCCGTTCACAGCAATATCGACTGCAAACCCGATCAGGAACTCAGGCAATACGTCGAACATCTTGTTCGCGATCGTGAGTGCAATCGCCGCCCACACTGTTGGACGTTCGGCGGAAGTGGCTCGCCACAACAGCGACACTGGGCTCTGCGACTCCGGGCTCTTCGACTCCAGGCTGTGCGACTCCGGGCTGTGCGACTCCACCTGGCTACCAGCCAGCATTCACGAATTGTTCGAGGTCCAACATGGCCGCGGCCACGAGTTCTGGCTCTGACTTCGCCGACCAGGCCCGAGCCGAGGCGCCACCCATCAGCCCCAGCAGAATCGGCGACCCGTTGATCGCTGCAAGGTTGTACCAGTCGCCGAATGGCGAATCTCCGGGATCGCCGAGCGTCCAGATCGCCGCTGGTTCAGTCCAGAACGGCTTGTCGAAACGGAGCCACAGCTTGTCGAGCAGACCCATTCCAAGGGAAGCAATCGCCTCAACATGAGTGGCAGGCAACTCTGGTTCAAAGGTGAGGTTCTCTGACTGCAGCACACCAAGGGGGACAGTGATCACCACACGGTCAGCGAGAATCGACGCTCCATCCGGGCCAACCAGCTCGACCTCGCCTTGGCTCAACCGAACCATCGACACCGGATGGCCCAGACGAAGTTCGGCGCCTTCGAGAACCCCCTCTGCCAGGTTCATGTAGCCGCCGGTCACCAGTTGGTCTTCCCCTTCGGTGCCTTCTTCGAACGCGTAGTACGCGGAAAGGTCCTCGGCGTCGGCCGCGAACTCCGTCGCGATCTCCGTCTTCAGCACCCGCGCGAGCGCAACCTCGTCCACATCGTTGCCGACGGCATCGCCGAACTCATCGATCGCGGCCGCCACCGAGATGTCAGTCTCCGCCTCCGCCATGATTTCGGTGCCTGACTCGCCGTCGACGATCGAGTGATGCA
>DORQ01000364.1:0-425 GCA_003514205.1 Acidimicrobiaceae bacterium | reverse complement strand
CGAGATGTCAGTCTCCGCCTCCGCTGCTTGCTCGACCGCTCGCGCAATCAGTTCACTCACTCGCTCTGACTCCTGAGCAACTGCGCCGCTCGTGTCCCGTGTGCGCGCCCGGTTCACCGCAGTTTCGTCCTCCCAATCCCACGGGGTGGACGTGATCTCGAGCCGACCCAGTTCTTCGATGAGTTCGGCGTTGGTGGACCGGTCGTGCACCCAGCTGGCGCCAACCTCAGCGGGGAGCCCCCAGCCCTTTGGCTGCACGCTATACAGCCTCCCGCCGACCCGATCTCGCGCCTCAACTACCGACACGACGTACCCCGAGGCCATCAACTCCCGTGCCGCAGTCGCGCCGCAGATACCAGCACCGACCACCACCACCCGCTCCCCCGCAGTTCCAACCGCGCGGAGCGAATCCGCCACCCGGAACC
>DORQ01000298.1 GCA_003514205.1 Acidimicrobiaceae bacterium | reverse complement strand
ACCGGGGCACCGGTTCCTCGCGACGCCGGCCGACTAGCCCGAAGCGAACCAGCGTCTGGCCGTTGCCGTGGTTGCATCTGAATACGCGTTGCCGCTTCAGATGTTCCAGCGGCAACCCTCGACCTCGAAGCAGGTGTCGTCGTTCGTCCAGCGCTCCGCCGTTGCTGGCCTTGAGCATCACTGCGGCGAGGCTGCCGCGTTCCTGTGTTTACCGGTTCCGCTACTGCGCGACGAGCAGTAGGGCGCGGAGAGCGGGACTCACTACGAAGCGTCATCAGGCAATCCCAAGTCGTTGACGAACCAGTTCAGCAAAGTGATCTCCCCGCTCGGAGTAGTTCCGATACCAATCGAATGAGGCACAACCGGGAGACAACAGAACAACATCGCCCGGACACGCGAGCGCATCTGCCAACTCGACGGCCTCATCCATAGATTCTGCAGAACGGGCCGCAATTGCCGGAGCTCGCATAGCGAAGGCCTCGCAAATTTCCGGTCCCGCCTCGCCGATACCGATCACGGCTCGAATGTGGCGCGCCGAGTCTGTCAAGACGCTGAGGTCAAGGCCCTTGTTTCGGCCTCCGGCGATCAGTACAACCGAATCAAAGCCGCCAACTGCCGCAGCGACTGCATGCGGAGCGGTCGCCTTGGAGTCATCGAACCACCTCACTCCGCCAGACTCGGCAATCAGCGACACGCGGTGTGGCAATCCGGAAAACCGCCGCAAGACTCGTGCAATCGCAGCCAAGGAGGCACCCGCCTCATGGGCAGCGCTTGCCGCAGCCAACGCATTTGCACAATCGATCGGCAGCGAGCGGGGCAGTTCCTCCGTCGCCAGGATCTTTTCACCAGTGTCAGTTACCAGCCAGCCCCCGCTGCATCGATATGACGGGCGTTGGTCAACAGCTTCGGCCAGGGTGAACCCGACGAATCTCGCGTCGCCGGCGCCCCATTCAGCTGCAACCACCTCATCGTCGAGGTTCACGACCGCCAAGGCGTCGGAGGAAAGATCGGTGAAGGAACGGGCCTTAGCCCGCCGGTACTGCTGCAGATCCCGGTGAACGTCGAGGTGGTCCTCGGCGAAGTTCAGCCACACGGCGACTTGTGGATGGAACTCCTGGGTATGAGCAAGGCGAAAGCTTGAGGCCTCAATGACAAATGTCTCAATTGACTGGTCAGAGATCGCCTGCACCAACGGAACCTCGGTGTTTCCGACTGCCATGGCTGGAATGCCGGCCTCGATCAGCATCTCGGTGATCAGCGTTGTCACCGTGGTTTTACCGTTAGTTCCAGTCACTGAAATTTTCGGGCGCGAGTCCCACCAGGCCGCGAGATCAAATTCGCTAATCACCGGCAAACCTGCGGCGCGTGCTGTCGCAAACACCCGATGGTTGTCTGGTAGGCCGGGCGCGGGAACAAGTGCGTCACATACTGAACAGGCCTGCTCTAGCGCCTCGCTGTCTGTTCCAAGGTGAATGAGCAGCCCACACGACTCAGCTGCCGTCAAGGACGCCGAACTTGGGGCGTCATCGAATGCATCCACGGTATGGCCTCGCTGCAGGAGCGCTCGGGCGGCCGCCATTGAGGTGACTCCCATTCCGAAAAGAAGAAATCGTTGATGCTCCTGCGGTATCCATCTCGTCGAATTCATTCTGAGTCGCACCTCATGACAGCGACCCCGTGACCACGAGGAAGTCTCGGTAGAACAAGCCAATCCCGGCAGCAGAACACGCTGCCGACATCATCCAGAATCGAACGATGACCGTCACTTCTGGCCAACCACCCAACTCGAAATGATGGTGAATAGGCGCCATCCGGAAGATCCGCTTGCCCCCGAAGAGCCGAAATGAGCCCACTTGGAGCATGACCGACACGGTCTCAGTTACAAAGAGCGCACCAACAATCGGCAGGAGGAGCGCGGTATTGGTTGTCAGCGCGAGACACGCCAAACCTGTACCAATCGCCAAACTTCCCGTATCACCCATGAAGATCTTCGCTGGGGAAGTGTTCCACCAGAGAAATCCGGCCAATGCCCCAACCATCGCTGCCGCGATCACTGCCAGATCGAGCCCAAAGGGTTGCTGGCCAACAACGAGGTCGTACACCTCGGGATGACGAAACGTCCAGAAGCCAACCACGACAAACGCGCTGAACGCAAAGATTCCGGCTCCTGCCGCCAAACCGTCGAGACCGTCGGTGAGGTTTACTCCATTGGAGAAGCCTGTGATGAGAAAGACTGCCCAGATCGCCCAGCCAAGTTGGCCGAGCTCACCCCACGAGAAGTTGTCGAACCGAGTGAAGCTGAGCTGTGTGTGCTGTTCTGTCTGGGTCACTACCAAGACGGCAAAGAGGATCGCGACCGTCAGGAGACCAACCATCTTGGCCCGTTTGTTGAGGCCGACGTTGCGCTCGTTTCGCACCTTGATGTAGTCGTCGAGGAACCCAACCAAACCAGCGCCCGCAATGGCCCCGATCACCAGAATGCCCCGCACTGTGTAGATTCCGCGGTAATACCCAGAGATGAAGTAGCTCACCACCGCAGCAAGGACGATCGCGATTCCGCCCATTGTTGGCGTGCCAGCCTTCTTCATATGCCCCTCAGGCACATCGTCGTGAATCGGCTGACCAAGGCTTCTGTCAGTCAGAAACTGAATCAAGAACCAGGTGCCAGCGGAGCTCACCGCAACAGCGATCAGCGCAGCAATGAAGATTCGGATCATGTTGGATCCTCGAAAAGTCGTCCATGGTGCTCGTCTGCCATCGCCGAGTATTCCTCGGCGACCACCAGGCGGTCATCGAAAGCGCTCACTGTTGCACCCGTGATCTGACTCGTCTCATGGCCTTTGCCAGCTATGACGACGAGGTCCCCCGTTTGCGCTTGCTCCAGTGCGGAGCGAATCGCAACCCGTCGATCAGGCTCGACCTGGGGCGACCCTGTGCACCCGGAAAGGATCGACTGAATGATGGATTCAGGTGACTCCGAACGCGGGTTGTCGCTGGTCACGATCACGAGATCGGCGAGCTCCGACGCTACGGCGCCCATTCTGGGACGCTTGGTGACATCGCGATCTCCACCGCAGCCGAACACCACAATCACCCGTCCACCTCCACATACTTCGCGGGCGGTGCTCAAGACGTTGCTCAACGCGTCGGGGGTGTGGGCGTAGTCAACGACGCAGATCGGTCCACCCTCCAGCGACACCCGTTCGAATCTTCCCGAGGGTGCAGTGACGTTGCCCAACGCCTCGGCAATCGCTCCGGGAGGTGCACCCAGCGCAACGCAGACTTCAGCGGCAGCGAGCGCGTTGGAGGCATTGAATCGCCCGATCAACGGCGTCGTCACGTGATGGGTCCGCCAGACGAATTCGGTTCCTTCGGGTCCTATGGTGAGGTCCGCACAGTCCACAAGGGAGTAGCCGGTGATGTCAATGGTTGCGGCATCACGTAGGAGTCGCCCGTGAACATCATCGAGATTCACGAGTCCTGAGTGAGAGAATCGCTCGTCGAAGAGCAACGCCTTCGCTGCGAAGTAGGCCTCTGGCGAGCCGTGGAAATCCAGATGATCCCGACCAAGGTTTGTGAAGACCACCTCGGCGAAGCGAATGCCATTCAATCGATGAAGCACCAACGCGTGTGAGGACACCTCCATTGCGACTACCTTCACGCCAGCGTCGGCGAAGGCCCGCAATTGGAGACTCAATTCCGTTGACTCTGGGGTGGTTCGTGATCCCGTCAGCGTTCCAATCGCCTCAGCGCTGATGCCGACTGCGTTGAGGAGCTGGCTCACCAACGTGACTACGGTCGTCTTGCCGTTCGTACCCGTGACACCAACCACTTGGAGTTCAGCAGATGGATTCCCATGCACGATGGAGGCCACAAGACCCATCTCGAGCCGGGTGTCCTCGACGATGATTTGGGGCGCGTCGATCGACAGCTCATGGTCGACTAGCAGCGCTGCTGCACCGTTCTCGATGGCTTGAGACGCGAACTGATGCCCATCGGAGCGCTCTCCCCTGACGCAGCAGAACAGCCAACCTGCAAGCACACGCGCTGAGTCATGGGTGACACCCAGAATGGGGATGTCCTTTCCGCCCGTTGGCGAGCGAACCAGTTGTGCACGGGTCAGCTTCTCAGCGATGGTGAACAGCGTTGCAGGAACTCGGTCGCTACGCATTCGCTGGCGCTCCCACAGGCTGAGACGCCACCGGCGCTGAAGCCGCAGCAGGAGCTGAAGCCGCAGCGGGAGTTGTGGCCGCAGCGGGATCGGTCACAGCTCCGGCGATGGTCGTCGTCGGCGCCACAGCGGTGGTGGTCGGCGCCGGAGGGGGAGGGGGCGATC
>DORQ01000286.1:4790-8227 GCA_003514205.1 Acidimicrobiaceae bacterium | reverse complement strand
TGGGGGTCGATGTGTCTGATCCTGCTTCTACGCAGGCCATGGCGGCGCGGACAGTGGAGGCCTTTGGCGGGATTGACCATCTGGTGAACAACGCGGCGATCTTCGGGGGCATGGAAATCAACCTGCTACTGACCATTGATTGGGACTACTACCGTCGATTCATGAGTGTGAATATGGACGGAGCCTTGCTCTGCATTCGTGCATGTTGGGAGCACATGGCGGCCCGAGGTGGTGGCTCAATTGTGAACCAATCCTCCACGGCGGCCTGGATGTATTCCAACTACTACGGGCTCGCGAAAACCGGCATCAATGGCATCACCGTGCAGTTGGCGCACGAGCTTGGCGGTTCCAACATTCGCATCAATGCAATCGCTCCTGGCCCAACCGATACCGCAGCCGCCCGCTCGGTGGTGCCCGGATCGATCCTGAAGGACATTGTGAGTGGTCTGGCGCTCAAGCGAGTCGGAACACCCGAGGATTTGGTTCCGATGTGTCTGTTCTTGCTCTCAGAGGAATCCAGCTGGATGACTGGCAAGATCATCGAGGTTGACGGTGGCCAGGTGGTGCGCACGTGACGGGCGCTGTTGGGTTTATCGGGTTGGGCAACATCGGTGCGCCAATGGCCAAACGACTGCTCGCCTGGCCCAACGGGCTGGTGGTTCACGATGTTGTTCCTGAGGCCTGTGACTACCTGGTTCGCAAGGGTGCAACCAGTGCCGGAACACCGCGCGAGGTTGCCGACATGGCGGACGTGATCTGCGTGATGGTGCAGAACGAGGCCCAGGTTCAAGAGGTTCTGGCTGGCCCCAGCGGGATCCTTGCCGCACAGCGACACGGCGTGGTGGTAGCAGTGCACTCAACGATCAGTGCCGAAGCTGCAGTGGCATTCGCTGCGCTTGCTGAGGAGGCCGGCGTGGAATTCGTTGACGCCCCAGTCTCGGGCGGCTCCATGGGGGCACATGGAGGCACCTTGGCCTTCATGGTTGGCGGAACGGACCGCGCTGTTGAGCTGTGCCGGGAGCCCTTCGAGTTGATGGGCAATCTTGTTGCACATTTTGGAGCAGTTGGTGCCGGTACTCGAGCGAAGATCGCACGAAACCTCATCACCTTCGCGAGCTTTGCAGCCGTCGGCGAGTCTCAACGGCTGGCCGAAGCCGCTGGCCTTGATCTGGGCAAACTCGGCGAGGTGGTCCGCCATTCGGACGGCGTCACTGGCGGTGCAGGGGCGATCATGTTGCGAACCGAATCTGGAGTGATGGATGAAGACGACGGATTGCGCGCCATTTTCGAGCACACTGCCACCTTGGGTTTGAAAGACCTTCACCTTGCTCGCGAGCTCGCCGCGACTCATAACGTGGATGCGCCCTTCGCTCAACTCGCTGAGCAGTGGTTGCGCGTCGCGCTTGGTCTCGATGCGACCAACGATCACTCATGACCACCCCGCACACGGTGGAGCGTTTCTCTCGGGCGGATCTGGCTGTGTTGGTCCGCGAGCTTCTCTTGGCGGGCCAGCTCATGGATCGAGCCGGCATGCCCCATCTGATCGCCAACTATGGGCGCGAAGTAATGGCTGAGATTGCGATCGACGAGTGGATGGGTGCCAGTCCGCTCTATACCCGGCGCACGCAACAGCTACTCGGTTTCGGTGGCGACACGATCGACACCATGTTCAAGGGGCTTCAGCTCGATATCGGCGCGCCGCCTGAGTTCATGGACTTCCGACTCAAGGTGATCGACGAGTTCACCGGGGAGTTCTGGCTCGACCACTGCGGGGCCTTGGTGGATGTGGAGCCGATGGGGGAGGAGTACGTCCGCACGATGTGTCACACCATTGAAGATCCGACCTTTGACGCAACTGCGATGGCGACGAGTCCCTACGCTCGGATCCGCCCACTGCACCGGCCACCGCGCATGCCGGCCGATCGGCATCCGCATTGCCATTGGACTGCCACGATCGATCACACGCGTGAGCCCCTCGTTGAGCCTGAAGCGGCCACGCATATGGCGAGCACGGTGCTCGCAGGGCTGGCCGTGCCCACCATTGAACCGAGTACCTCGGAGCAGCCGGGCTGGGCAGACTATTCAGCACCGATGGACCCGGATCTCCGCCTCGAATGGTTCTCCCACTCGGCCTTGGTCGGGCTCGCCCATGAGGTCGCCGTTCAGACCCACCTCCTTGCGATGTCGTTCCTGTTTGCGATCGAACGACGCTTCGGAAACGAGGCTGCGGCAGAGATCGGGCGCCAGCAGCTCACCGGAATTGCGGGGCTCACCGCAGAACGTCTGCGAAACGCACTCGGTCTCGATACTTCCCTAGGGGCAGTGGCGCAGGTTCTGGAGCTACTCCCGCTTTTCGCGCCCCGTGACTACGTGGCTGCGACAGTGGAGTTCGACAGCTCCGAGGACCATCTCCGAGTCGCCGTGCTGCCATGCCAAGCGTTGACCGAGAAGCATCTGAACTGGGTGCAGCTCCTGGTTGACGGACATGATGAGGCCCTCGTCGCGGCCGTGCAGGGCGTTGATCTCCACTACTCGGCGCACCGGGTTTCTCCCGAGGCCGGGGAGTCTGCTGCCTGGGTGGTGACAAAATCGGACGAGCCGTCGCGCGAGTCGCGATTTGTGAGCCTCACACGATTCAGTACCGGCGCAGAGTTCGTGTTCACCGAAACGCCAGTGGATCTTCGGCGCCCGTGAGTGCCTTCCTGGCCCGAGGTTGGCACGGTAGCCCGTTGGCGCATCACCGGCCTCTTGGTTGCATCTCCCCGGGCCAGACCCCTCGTAGGAGACAGTAACGTTCGTTGTGAACTGAGCTTCTGATTCCGACCCGAATACCGTGTGAATCCCACCTTCCGATCCGATCCCGAATTTCGAGCCACTATGACCACTGAACCAATTCCAAACCCCGCCTCGGCAGCCGTCTCGACCATTCCAAGAATTGTGAGCGTGGACGACCATGTGGTCGAGCCACCTCACCTGTGGCAGACCTGGCTGCCCTCGAAATTCAAAGAAGCGGGCCCTCGAATTGAGCGGCGAGGGATTGGTTCGATGCGCCACATCGGCGGCGGTGCCTACGAGCAGACCTTCGATCCTGAAGGCCGACCCGCAGACTGCTGGGTCTTTGAAGACTTGGTCTACATCCACAAGCGTCATGTCGCGGCTGTCGGGTATTCCCGCGATGAGATGACGATGACGCCGATGACGTATGACGAAATGCGACCCGGTTGCTATGAGGTCAAGGCTCGCGTGGACGACATGCTGATGAATCATGTGGATGTCTCGCTCTGTTTTCCTTCCTTCCCACGGTTCTGCGGTCAGACCTTCACGGAGGCGAAGGATCGAGAGCTCGGATTGGCCTGTATCCAGGCCTACAACGATTGGATGATTGAGGAGTGGTGCGGCGAATCCGGTGGACACCTCATTCCGTTGTGCATCGTGCC
>DORQ01000286.1:764-4660 GCA_003514205.1 Acidimicrobiaceae bacterium | reverse complement strand
CTGTGGGACGCGGATCTCGCTGCAGCGGAGGTTCGCCGCAACGCGGCTCGGGGTTGTCACGCTGTGTGCTTCAGTGAAATCCCGCCGCATCTCGGGTTGCCCTCCATTCACTCAGGGTTCTGGGACCCGTTCTTTCAGGCCTGCCAAGACACTCAGACGGTGGTCAACATGCACATCGGCTCCTCCTCCAGGATGCCCGCAACCTCACCTGATGCCCCGGTGGCGGTTGCTGCCAGTTTGAGTTTCAACAATTCAATGGCGAGTCTGTGCGACTTTCTCTTCTCCGGCGTGTTGGTGCGCTTCCCAACGCTGACGCTGGCCTACAGCGAAGGCCAGATCGGATGGCTTCCGTACATTCTTGAGCGAGTCGACGATGTGTGGCGCGAACACCGGGCCTGGGGTGGCGTGAAGGATCTCATTCCGGAGCCACCCTCCACCTATTACTACCGTCAGGTCTTCGGGTGTTTCTTCCGTGACAATCATGGGCTTGAGAGCCTTGAGCGGGTGGGTGTCGACAACATCACCTTCGAGACCGATTACCCCCACACCGACACCACCTGGCCGAACACGCTGGAGGTGGCCACCGCAATGATGGGCCACCTGCCACCAGAGGTGCAGTACAAGATCCTTCGTGGCAACGCGATCCGGATGCTCCACCTCGACATCACATGAGCATGACCTTCGGGGCCAACATCTTTCTGACGGATCAGACGATCAGCCCGATTGAGTTGGCTCAAGAGCTCGAATCACGCGGGTTTGAGTCGTTGTGGCTGCCCGAACACACCCATATTCCGGTGAGTCGTCGCACCCCGGCACCGATGGGTGAGCCCATTGCCGAGGAGTACAAACGCTGCCTCGATCCCCTTGTGGCGTTGGCGATGGCGGGTGCCGTCACTGACCGGCTTCGCCTCGGGACTGGGGTCATGTTGTTGGCCGAGCGTGAGCCGCTCGCCACGGCCAAGGCCACTGCCACGCTCGACTCATGTCTGGGTGGGCGGCTTCGCCTCGGGATCGGCTATGGGTGGAATATCGAGGAACTTGAGGATCATGGCGGGACGAAACAATCTCGTCGAGCAGTAGTGCGTGAGCGGGCACTGGCGATGCAGGAGCTGTGGGCGGAGGAGGAGGCTACGTTCGCCGGCGAGCATGTGAACTTCGCTCCCTGCTGGTCCTGGCCAAAACCAGTGCAGCAGTCGCTGGGCCGTGTGGGGGTGCCGCTGTATCTCGGCGGTGAGATGGGCCCGAAATTCCTTGACCATCTGGTCGAGTACGCCTCAGGCTGGTTGCCCCACGGGGGAGCCGGCGTTGCCGCTGCTCTTCCAAGGATCACCGAAGCGCTCGCAGAAGCGGGTCGCGATCCGGATTCCTTTGTAGTGATCCCGTTCGGGACCAAGCCAACGGAGGCGAAGGTGGAGCATTTCGCCTCGGCAGGGATCTCCGAAATGGTGGTGCAGCTCCCCTCAGCTCCTCGTGATGAGGTGCTCGGGGTGCTGGACGAACTTGCGCCACTGGTGAGTAGGTTCAGCGCTCGCTGAGCGGCCAGCCAGGTGCCTCAGCTGAGCTGCCAGCTTGATCTAGTGGGTGGTCATCCCGCCGTCGAGGACGAGCGTTTGGCCGGTCATGAACGACGAAGCGTCACTCGCGAGGAACAGCGCGCCGGGAACCATTTCAGTGGGGTCAGCCATCCGCTTGATGAGTTGTTCGTTTACGGCGAACTGCTGGAACTCTTCAGGCATGGAGGTCATCATCGTGGTGCGGACGGTGCCGGGTGCGAGGGCGTTCACCCGGATTCCGTCGGGAGCGAGTTCGGCGGCCATCGAACGAGTCATCGCCAACAGGGCGGACTTCGCGGCCACGTACATCGAAACGAACGTGCCATGGGTGTAGACCCCAGCAGTGATGATGTTGATCACTGCAGCGTGAGGGCTTGCCTTCAGGTGGGGGAGCGCCGACTGCACCAGAAAGACTGGCCCGCGAAGGTTGGCATCGAAGGACTTGGACAATGCCTCAGGTGTGATGGAGCCAAGAGGCAGGGCAAGCGGGTTGGCAGCGTTGTTCACGAGTATGTCAATGGCTCCGAACCGTTCTACGGAGGCAGTCGTGAGCGCTTCGAGCTGATCGATGTTGCTCACGTTGGTCGGCACCGCCAACGCGGAGCCACCAGCGGCGAGGATCTCCGAAACGGTTGCCTCGCAGGCTTCTGCCTTGCGAGAGGCAATCACGACGTGAGCTCCCACCGACGCGAATCCCATCGCTATGGCTTTGCCGATTCCACGGCTCCCGCCGGTGATGATCGCAACGCGCCCCGCAATATCGAAGGATGGCAGTGGTGAGTTGTTAGTCAGCATGGGTCACACTCCTTGTTCAGGCGTACTGGGGGAACAGGTTCTTGGGGCTCAGTCCTCGTGCAGCCACCGATAGGCACGCTTGCGGAGCTCATCGATGTTGACGTTCTTGGCGCTGGAGACCCACAGGATCTCTTTGGGATCAAGGCCACATTTGGCAGCGAGTTCGGCCTTGCGCTTGTCGCGGCGAGCGGGCTTCACCTTGTCATGTTTGGTGGCCACGACATGGAACGGCACGTCGTTGTCAGCAAGCCATGTCAGGGTTTCGAGATCCAGTGCGGTGGGCCCAACCTCCGCATCGACGAGTACAACGACACAGCGCAGGGCTTGCCGCTCAAGGAGATATCGCTGAATCATCTGCGCCCACCCAGCCCTGACGCGGGCCGGGACTTTGGCGAACCCGTATCCAGGGAGATCAACCACGGTGCGGCCGGTGGGAAGCACGAAGATGTTGAGGAGCTGGGTTCGGCCTGGCGTTTTCGACGTCGCGGCCAGGCCGGTGCGGTTCGCCAACGCGTTGATGAGCGAGCTTTTTCCCACATTGGATCGGCCAGCGAACGCGATTTCCCCATCGCTGTCGGGCAGATCGTCCACACTGGGAGCGCTCTTGACGAAGCTCAGCTGCAGGGGCGTGTTTGGAGCCATGTAGTGAATGTAGATGCTGCGGGGGGATTCGCCCCTAGCCGGGGCAGCTTGCTAGTGAATCAGCGTAGGCATCGACCAGTTGCAGCGCTCCAGCATCGTTGGGATGAATGGTGTCGCTGGTCAGCGTCGCGACACCTTGGCTCTGAATCCTGCTGTCCCATTCAACAAGGCCGGCTTGGGGACGTTTCCGCTGAGCGAGGGCTATTGCCTGGAGCGCCACATTGATGGTTTCCGCGGAAGCCTTGTGCGGTTTCGATTCCTGATTCATGGAGGTCGAGATCGTCGTGAAGCGAACGCAATCGGCGTTCTTGAAGAATGCCAACATCTTGAGCAGCGCCGCGCGAGTGTCTTCTATCGGCCAGTCTTGAAGGGCATCATTGGATCCGAGATTGATGATCACCACATCGGGCTCTGTTGCGGCGAGTAGCTCAGCCGCCTGCAGTTGCTCATCGACACGAGCCCCCCATTTTGCGTTCGTGGTGACCTCAAAGGAGGTCGAGAAGCGCTTCTCCACCACCTTCGCGGTGAGACCGGTAATGGAATCGCCGATGATCACCAGGGTGCGATCGGTGAAGCCTGAACAGCCAGCGCTCCCGAGGAGTAACCCCATGCAGCACACGAGAGCCGCCACGCGAAGCGGACGGGCAGTTGATTCGCGGAGTTTTACCATCACGCAGAGGTGAGCGATTGCCAGATATCCACGCATCGGCGGCACGGCGAGAGGTTGTCGGGCGCGTGACCCTTGGGTACCCAGCGGTAACCGCAGAGCGCCTCGACTTCCATGCCCGCTTCGGCTGCGGCGGTGATGAGGGCTCCTGCGCCAAGGGCGCCTGCCCGTGCCACGATGTGGGCACATTCCTCCGGCGGTTGTTCCTCGAGAATCTCCTCAAGGCTCAAAATGGTGTC
>DORQ01000286.1:0-443 GCA_003514205.1 Acidimicrobiaceae bacterium | reverse complement strand
GCCCCGCCGGCCCCACGCCTTTCGCGCCCGGAATTGCAGTCACAATGGGGCTTGGATAACGGCGACGGTGGTCATTACGTCGAGCGCGTACGTCGTCGAAGCCGTGAGCCCGGACCACTGGCAGAAGTCGGCCAATTCCGGGGGAATTGTACGGCAAGGGGTGATCGTTCAACGTTGGAAAAGCGATTGGCAGCATTTCGAGGCGGTTCCCGAGGAATTCTAGAGCAGAGGATCGGGCACGGCGTCCGTAGAAGGCGTTTAGGCCAAGGGGATGAAAATATCGCGTTCGAACCAGATGGCCAGGCTCTGATTCAACTATTGGAGGACTTGGGTTTTGGTGATGCCGTGTTGGCATAAATCGAGGACAATCGCGCTCTTGATGGCCGCCAGTCCGACACCTCGGAATGCTGTGAAGTCTTATGGACCTGCGACCCCCAGTGCGG
>DORQ01000065.1:12122-13030 GCA_003514205.1 Acidimicrobiaceae bacterium | reverse complement strand
TCGATGCCGTCATAGGTTCGCGACACCAGCTTGTCTTCGAGCGACGCTCCTTTGAGCACCTTCCCGACAAGTTCGAGCCACTGCTCTCGACTCGCTGGTTCGAACTCTCCTGCGAGTTCAAGGTCCGCCATTTCAGTCATTGCTAACTCCCGATGTAGTGGTTCCGCAGACTCCGTGACGAAGTTCCCAATGTGTACGTCTGCGGTGCGATCGCTCGCTTTCATCGATCCAGCAGGACGCTTCCTGATGGGCCGTCAGACACTGAGGTTACCGGTATGCAGCCGTCGGTCAGAACTCCGCACGAGTGGGTTCTGCCGCGCCATACCCCGCCCACTATGGTTCGCGTTGATATAGCGGCCTCACCAGTGGGTCTGATTTCCAAAGGAAGTGAACAGTGAGCAGCAGCGCGGTTGACGCAGGACTCCTCCTTATTCGTGTGTGTTGTGGGCTCACGATGGCTGCCCACGGCCATGGCAAGTTCTTCAAGGGAGGCAAGATCGCTGGCACAGCTGGCTGGTTCGACTCCATGGGAATGCGACCGGGCAAAGTTCACGCCGTGCTCGCAGCGAGTACCGAGGTGGGGGCAGGCCTGGCGTTGGCCTGTGGCCTCCTTACCCCGCTCGCAGCAGCAGGATTTGTCAGTTTGATGATCGTCGCTGGATACACAGTGCACCGATCCAACGGGTTTTTCATTGTGAAGCAGGGCTGGGAGTACAACATGGTGTTGGCTGTCATTCCGGTTGGAATCGCGCTGATTGGACCCGGACGCTGGTCCATCGACCACCTGTTGGAGCTTGATTCCAAGATCTCAGGCTGGACAAGTGGGGCAATAGCCGCTGGAGTTGGCATCCTCGGAGGAGTTGGCACGCTGCTCGGCTTTTACCGACCGCCCGCAGCGACGTAGCCGC
>DORQ01000065.1:11073-11935 GCA_003514205.1 Acidimicrobiaceae bacterium | reverse complement strand
TTCTGGAGAGCTTTTGTTCAGGCTCGGACCTCATCGGTCCGAAGTCTATTGGGCATGAGCAAACACGTTGAACAGTGGTCAGAAGACGAAACACGAGCGAACAATCTGAGTCTCTTCGCGCGGGGAGTCCGATCCGCGAGCTATACCCATGGCGAATATGCCGCTGAGAAACTCGCCCGAATCGGGGCATTCCTTGGTGCGTTACGGGTTGAACTCTTCTCGGTGGATTCCCACCGCCAGGTGGAACTGGAGGGTTGGTGGACCGTTCACGGCCAAGACCAACTTCGCACGCTGTTGTATCCAGCGGGAATCCGTACGAACTGGTTCCCATGGAGCATCGGCGATCTCGCGCCAGCGGAGTTCGTCTTCGTTCGAAATGCTGCAACGCTTCCCGCTTTTCCCTCGGCCACTACATGTCTTGGTGATTTCGGGATCGCCTCGGCGGTTCACGTGCCCGTCATCTACGGTGCTCGAGCAAGCGCCGGACTGTGCGCCTACTGGGGTGAACCAATCGACGAGTGGACGTCAGATCAGCAATGGAAGGTCCTTGAATGGACTCGCGAGGCGTACGAAGGCCCGCACTTCTAGAAGTCCCGACGCCGTGGCCGTCGCGAACTCGGACCGTCCCGGTAAACGAGAACTCAGGCCAAGCGGGAGTCTAGGCAGTCTCGCCGGAAGAATCCGTCGGAACATTGGATTCGGCTGCGATCTCGGGGATCACGAGGTCGTGATCGACGAGGTCATGTCGTTGAAGAAACGATGACACGAACGCTTGGATGATGGCGGCCGCGGGAAGCGCGAGGAGGGCTCCAACCGGCCCAATGATTGCTGCGCCCGCAAGCGCTGCACCAAATGCAACTGC
>DORQ01000065.1:9890-10737 GCA_003514205.1 Acidimicrobiaceae bacterium | reverse complement strand
CCACAGGGCTAAGGCCAATGGTGAGGGTACGCCGATCAGCGCAAACGCTATCCAGGAAACAACCGAGGAAATCGCTGCGAGCAGCAATCTCGAGTAGAGATATCCACCGGTCTTGTGGATAGCCAGTTCCCAGAGGCGCAACACGTCGCGCTGACGATTTGGCGGGAGCACCGAGCACAGATTCCTGCGAAGTTTCGGCCCATCACTGACCAAGTAGAAGGTGAACAGCAGCACGGTGAAGACCTGGAACAGGACCGCCAGAACTGAGGATGTAACCGACAGCACTCTTCCGCCAACATCTCCCGCTGTAGACGCCAGTTGTCCTTGGTACTCATTCAGGCGCTCAATGATGCCGTCCGCGGTGATCTTGGTATCGAATCGCCGGTTCAGATCACGGGTCGCCTCGGCGATGAGTGTCGGTGCCTCCTCAACGAGCGTCTTCACCTGCTGTACCACCAGATCCACAATCACCCAGACGAGACCGCCGCCAACCAGCAGCAGAACTGCGAACACCAGCAGCGTCGATCGACCTCGTCTCCAACCTTTCGCCTCCAGCCAATCCACGGCAGGCTCAATCGCGAACGACAAGAAGAGCGAAACCAGCAGAATCGTCAGAAGATCACTGAGCTTGCCAAACAGATACCGAGCCATGAGGAACAGCGCAGCGCCGGCTGCTACCGAGAGAATCGCCCGCGGCAACCACTTCGGCGGACGCGATTGATCCCACCCCAACGGTGATGGTCGCTCCGGTGGTGAGGTCATTGCCATCCCCTCACCGTACTCAGTGTGTTCGTTGGCCACCGATCATTGGCGTTCGCTCACGCCTTCTCATTGCGCCGAAGGAGAG
>DORQ01000065.1:2894-9743 GCA_003514205.1 Acidimicrobiaceae bacterium | reverse complement strand
GTGTCCTACGCCCCAAATATCATCAACCATTGCTCCACCGAGCTTGGTCGAAACACCACATTCGAGTGCCGGGTCTCCCCCATCGACTGGGAGGGAAGTGCAGAGTATTGGTGACCAGGGAAGAGGACCGCCGTGTCAGGGACCTTTGCGAGTCGCTGGGTCAATGAATAGTAGAGATCCTCTGGGTTCCCCCCTGGAAGGTCGGTTCGTCCACATCCATCGAGGAAGAGCGTGTCGCCAGCTACGAGGCAGTCGTCCACCAGGAAACACTGACTACCCGGCGTGTGTCCGGGCGTGTGGATGCACTCGACCTCGATGGCTCCAACAGTCACCTTGTCCCCTGCCCGATGCGTCACGAGATCGGTCTCGGCGAGACCTGTGACTTTGATGATCCATGGAGCCTCGTCAGCCTGAACGTGAACCGGCATGGACTGTTGGGCAACAAGCTCAGCTACCCCTTCAATTTGAAAACCCATCATGGAGCCGCCGCAATGATCTGCGTGGTAGTGGGTCACCAACGCTCCTGTGACCTCCATGCCGTCTGCCGCAGCAACGCTCAGCAAGCCCGCCGTGTCATAGGCGGGGTCTACCACTAGACACTCTCGCGTTTCACGATCGCCAATCAGGTAGCTGAAGTTGACCATTTGCTGTGCGATCGGATCGGTTGTGGCGAAGTCTCGTCCGGCGAGAAGCTGGCGGAAGTAGAAGCGCGAGTCCATATGTCCATTCTTCACCAGGTGGCCAGGAGTTGGCGATACAGCTCATCGAAGACCTGGTAGTCACGTCGTAACGATCGCCCCTCCCACCGTCGATCGAGCAGCTCAACGGGCAAGAGCGGGTCCCGTTGGAGATGCCGCAGAACTGCCGCTGAGATGACGAATCCAGGCCTGAGCAACTCCACCTCCGAGGCCCTCAGGCCTGCCAGCATCGTTGCCATCTCCTTTCGAAGCGCACGCGCAGTGCGCGACCAGCTCTCGAGATCCCAGAGATTGTCGACAAGATCGAGATCGCGTCCGCCAGGTGTCGCCGAATACAAGAAGCAGCTGGCGCCCAAATGGGTGTTGACGAGCACTCTCCACTCAACACCAAGATTGTCGGGCCGCACCCACACCCCGGGCCGCTGCTCTGCAAAACGAAGGAGTCGAAGCTGGTTTCGCAACGCGGAACGATCTCGTGGCGAGGATTCCTCGGTGGTGACAACTGCGACGGTCCACGATCCGTTCCAAAGTTCGGATTGGCCCACCACCGAACTGCTTTGGCGCCGCTGTCGTGCTTGAAGGTCCTCAGACAGGGAGTACCAGGACCGCTCGTCGGTGTGAAGGTCTCCCGACTGCACCATCCGTGTCAGCGCCGTACGAATCGTTCCTTCCCGAATTCCGAAGAGTTCACCGACACGCACGAGACGCTGCGCCGGCATCCGTGGCGGTTGAGTACCGAGCAACGTCGAAAGTACAACTGAGCGGGCATTCAACCGCTTCAACTCGGGTACCACCTTGGCAGTCGCTGCACCGCCCGACGCTTCGATCTTGGAGGAGGTTCCGGCGCTCGTGTTCTTCGTGCTTGTGGCCACCATACGTTCTTCCTACACCTGTAGAAACAGTGTAACATCGTGGAATGCACACCGCGAGCCGCGCACCTTTCTCCTCAGGTTCGCTCATCCCCGCTCCCGCCGACCTCCCCGCCGTGTTCCCCACGAGTGAGTTCGCTGCAAACGGTCGGCCGCTCGGCCAGCTCCGCTCCGATCTCTACCGCACGCACGGCATTCGGAACGTCTTCAACATCATTGGCGTGTGGGTTCAATCGGTGGGAGTCATTGTGGTGGCGCTGTGGCTCCATCACCCACTCGCCTGGGTGGTTGCGTTTTTCTTGATGGGTCGAGCGTTCTCGATGTTCGCGATCCTCGGCCACGAGGCAGCCCACCGACTACTCCTGCCCAATCGAAAACTGAATGACTTTGTTGGGAAGTGGTTCGTTGCCTACCCCGCCTTTGTTCCCCTTGATGCGTACCGGCGGGGTCATATGGCTCACCACAAAGAGGAGTTCGGCCCGAATGAACCCGACCTTGCGCTCTACGCTGGCTACCCCATCACCAAGGCTTCTTGGCATCGCAAACTCCGGCGCGACGCGTTTGGCTCCTCTGGATGGAAGAACCTCAAGGGGCTCCTGCTTGCCCTGAAGAGCCCCTCGTCCCGTGGTTTAGCGTTGCGAATTCTGGGCTGCCAGGCAGTGATTGCGACCGGGTTTGCCTTCGCCGGCTACCCGCTGGTGTGGCCGCTGTTGTGGCTCGCCCCATGGATGACTACTTGGCGGGTGATCAACCGCCTCCGGGCGATCGCGGAGCATGGTGGCGCAACCAAGTCCAGTGATCGGCGACTCACCACCCATGTGATTGCCCAGTCGCCCATGGCACGCTTTTGGATCGTGCCCTATAACACTGGCTGGCACCTTGCCCACCATGTCGACATCGGTGTTCCGTTTCAGAATCTCCCGCGTCTTCACGAAGCGCTCCGAACGGCTGGGTGGATTCCAGATGCCATCGAATATCCGAGCTACCGAAGTTTCTGGGCGGCCGCGAGCGCTCGTCCCGCGGAGTCACAACCTACTCAAGCTCAGCCCTGAGAGATCTCCCACAACTCGCGCCCCACACCGAAGCAGGCTTGTATCCTGTGAAGGTGAAACGGATCGCTATCGTCGCCACCAAGCGAGGCCTCAATGACCTCGACCACTCGTGGGCCGACTACTGGCGCCAGCAGTCACCCGAGGATCGACTTGCGATGGCGACCGAACTCAGTTTGGAGTGTGCAGATGCGACTGACTCAAGACTTTGTCGAGTTTATCGAGTGCTGCGCCAGGCGTGACGTCCGCTACTTGGTCGTTGGAGGCTACGCAGTCGCTGCTCACGGGCATCCGCGTGCAACCAAGGACCTTGACATCTGGGTTCTCATCGACCCGACTAACGCAGAACGGCTCATCTTGGCCCTCAATGACTTCGGAATGAGTTCGGTGGGGCTTCGCGCAGCGGACTTCCTTGAGCCTGAGGTCGTGGTCCAACTCGGGTATGCACCGATCCGGATTGATCTTCTGACAACTATCTCTGGCATCACCTTCGATGAGTGCTGGCCAAAGCGTGTAATGATCGACGTCGGCGGTGTCGAAGCGGGTTTCATCTCAGTCGAAGATCTCATCGCTAACAAGCGGGCCGCCGGCAGACCTCAGGACCTCGTAGACGCCGACCTTCTCCAGCAAGAGCCTTCGGGCGAGCGGTAATTGGGGTTGTAATCGCTGTTGCGGATGTGCCGCACCCTCCGAACCCCCGGCGCCTACGACTCCGAAAAGGCCGTTGCGGCAACGGCCTTACCAACTGCGGTGAGCGCCATCTCCATCTCCGCCTCTGTGACCACAAGTGGGGGCATGAATCGGATCACATTCCCATAGGTACCGGCATTCATCAGCAAAAGGTTCGCCTCATCGCGGCAATGGGCGAGAACAGCCGCCACTCGAGCGCCGTCGGGACTGCCGTTCTCAGGATCGCGGAACTCTGCCGCCACCATCAGCCCTGGGCCTCGTACGTCGCAGATCACTGGATGCTCCACAGCTATCTTGGACAACCCTGCGCGCAACTGCTCGCCACGGGCAACCACGTTCTCCATGAATCCTGGGGCCCTCATCACATCGATCGTGGCAAGGGCTGCAGCGCAACCAATGGGATTGCCGCCATAGGTTCCGCCATGGGAACCAGTTGGCCACTTCGCCATGATCTCCGAAGTCGATCCAATCGCTGAGATGGGAAACCCCGAGGCAATACCTTTCGCCATCACCAAAATGTCGGGAATGATGCCCGATTGCTCCACGGCAAAGAACGACCCAGTGCGTCCAAACCCGCATTGCACTTCATCAGCGATGAACAAGATGCCGTGCTCGCGGCAGATCTCCATGATGCCCTCAAGAAAGCGCTTCGGCGCTGGTTCGTAGCCACCTTCGCCAAGTACCGGCTCCAAAATGATGGCGGCAGTTTCGGCTGGCGCAGTTTGTGAGAGGAGCAGATGTTTCAGACCCCAGAGGCACTGATCGATTCGTTCCTCCTGAGTGCCGAGGCCCACCGATGTGGGGAACGGTGCCACAAACACCCCGCTCGGCAACGGCGAATGCCCTGCTCGGTAACTGGTCTTCGAAGTAGTCATCGCCATTGCCAGATGGGTTCTGCCGTGAAATGAGCCGGCGAACACGATCACGTTCTGGCGTCCCGTTGCCTGCTTCGCCAACTTCACGGCGCCTTCGGTGGCTTCGGCTCCAGAGTTCGCGAAGAAGAACGTGTCAATCCCCTCCGGCGTCAGCTCAGCAAGTGTTGCGCCGAGCTTGCCAAGACCCGTGTGGGTATAACAGTTCACTTGGGCGTGAATGAACTTCGCTGCCTGTTCTTGGATGGCTGCCACCACTGTTGGATGGCAGTGCCCAGTGCTCGTCACTGCGATTCCGCTGGTGAAGTCGAGATATCGATCTCCTGAGGTTGTTGTGACCCAACAACCTTCGCCGGACACAACCTCAAGATCAGTGAGCTTGAACCACACAGGAGCCAAATGAGACATCGTTCAGACCTTTCTCAGTCGCCGTCCAAACCAGACGGCTCTCAACAGTGTGGCGCGCCAAACTGTGCGGCGCAGCTTTGTCTCCAGTTTCAACGCGCCAATCATGCGTGCCCCCAGGAAGGGGCCAGTAGCGTGTGACCCATGTATGACTTAGTGCCTGCCACCGCTCGGATTGGTTTCTTGGGACCCGTAGGCACCTTTACCGAACAGGCCCTCCGAACCCAACCTGATCTCGCAGCAGCGGAGCTGGTGCCCATGGACTCATTCGCAGAGATTCTCTACGCCGTGGAATCCGGTTCGTTGGAGTTTGGCTTCGTGGCTGTTGAGAACGCCATCGAAGGCACGGTGAACGTCACCATGGACACGCTTGCATTCGACGTGGAGTTGCACATTCAGCGCGAGGTTGTCCTCCCAGTGGAAATGAACCTGTTGGTGCGACCAGGGGTCACGCTCGGCGAGGTGACCTCAGTGCTTTCGTTTCCGCATGCACATGCCCAATGCCGCGACTGGCTGCGCACCAACGTACCCACTGCCACTTTTGAGGCCGCAGTCTCCACTGCTGAGGCAGCGCGGTTAGTCGCACAACGAGGTGATTCGGGCCTCGGTGCAATCTCGAACCGGTTGGCGGCTGAGGTGTATGGGCTTGAGGTTCTGGCGACCGACATCGAGGATCATGAGGAGAACGCGACCCGCTTCATGCTGGTAGGTCCCCGAGGTATTCCCGCACCAACGGGACGAGATAAGACCAGCATCGTGGTGTTCCAACGAGCTGATGCGCCCGGATCTCTCCTGTCCATTCTTCAGGAGTTCGCAGCACGGAGGATCAATCTCTCGTTGTTGCTCTCCCGTCCCACCAAACAATCGCTGGGCGACTATTGCTTCATTCTCGAGTTCGCCGGACACGTAGCGGATCCTGTCATCACTGATTGCTTGCGGGCCCTCAAACAGTCACACGAGGTGCGCTTCTTGGGGTCATATCCCAGAGCTGAGTTCGGAGATACCGTCAGCGAATCCTCCGTCATTCAGGAGTCAGAACAGGTCGAAAAGTGGATTCGTGAGTTACACGACGCGGTGAGGTCTCCGGACTCGCTAACCTGATCCACGGAGAGATGGCAGAGTGGACGATTGCAACGGTCTTGAAAACCGTCGAGGTGCAAGCCTCCGGGGGTTCGAATCCCCCTCTCTCCGCTGCATCGCAGCGGTGGCGAAACGGTCACAGCGAATTGGTATGGTGATACCTGGGTTGTTGCCGATAGAGTGACGCCCGAATTGGAGAGGTGCCGGAGTTCGGTCGATCGGGCCTTCCTGCTAAGAAGGTGACTGCCGCAAGGTGGTCCGTGGGTTCGAATCCCACCCTCTCCGCCACGTGAATCGAGAGTCCGGTCCTGCCGGGCTCTCGATTCCTTTTTTGCCCAGGGCCCAGCCATTTTTCAGGGTTTCAGCAGAGTCAAACTCCGAGGGCCTCGTATGTGGACCGATTCTTCCCTGCGTTGCTTTTGAGCACGTTCGACTGTCCCCCATTGTCTTCTGTGTCCAATGTCACAGTCTAGTTTGTTGCGAAACTGTAACAATTGACCTAAGAATGTCATCGTCTACTTACAACTGAAACAATCGAAGCGCGCATTTGTGGCTTCCCTTCGAACTCCCAGTTCGTTCCACAAATCCGGATGATCGTCATCTGCCTCGATTGCCGAGCTCACATCGCTCGAAACGAAAGAAGGACAGACATGAAACCAATCAATCGAACAACTCGCGCGATTGCCGGCGCCACCTTCCTTCTGGCTGTTGCCGGACTTGGATGCACTCCAGAGACACAGTTCCTCGTCGCTCAGGGCGCTGCTGAATCACAACAGGCTCAACAAGCCCAATTGGCCAGCCTCAGTTCAGCGAACTCCCTGTCCGATGCTCAGCTCTATCGCCTCGCGAAGTGCGAGAGCACCAATAACCCAAAGGCCCGATCAAAGAGCGGCACCTACATGGGCCTCTACCAGTTTGATCAGCGAACCTGGAACGGTGTTGCCAAGAACACACTTCCGGCCTATGTCGGTGTCGCCCCGTCAAGTGCGCCAGCCGAGGTGCAAGATGCAATGGCTCGGGCCCTCTACTCACAGCGTGGTCGAAGCCCGTGGCCAGTGTGCGGACGAAAGATGTAATCCTGAGGAGGATTGGTAGCTGAGCCGCCACATCGGTAGTCGCTTTCGCTGGCTCCTGACACTCGTCTACACTCTCCTCCGCTGCGCTCGTAGCTCAATTGGATAGAGCA
>DORQ01000065.1:0-2774 GCA_003514205.1 Acidimicrobiaceae bacterium | reverse complement strand
GGATAGAGCATCTGACTACGGATCAGAAGGTTGGGGATTCAAGTTCCTCCGAGCGCACTGTGTGAGCCCCGGCTTCGGCCGGGGCTCTTCGCTTCTTGGGCGATGTATCAGAGATGTATCAGATCGGAGAGCGAGTCGGCCCAGGTCTCGTCGATTCGCTGGATCGCTCCGATCCTGGTCGGATCCTTGACCCACGGCACCAAGTCACGGGTCCACTTAAACCTGAACGTCCACCGACCGGTAATCGAGAACATGCACGCAGCGACGATGTCAAAAGCGTCGAAGGTGTACTTGCGGCCGGTGCCGGAGTCTCGCGTCTTCTGGGTCTCGACTTTTGCATCGCCGTCCTTGTAGGTCTCACGGAGGGCGTTTTTACACTCAATGGTGAACTCACGACCATCTTTCAGCCAGACCCTGAAATCGGGCCTCCCGTCTTGGTCGATTGGCTCGAATCGCGCGATGGTCGGGTCCCCGCTGAGGAGCACGCCAAGGTGATACTCAGCTACGCTTCCTCTCACCGCCACACCAAGTCGGAAATTGGCTTCGACGATGTCAAGGATGGTTGCCGCGTCGACACCGAACAGGCTCTCGAGTTCGTGCCGGCCCACCCCTCCCGCCACGAACCTGTCCGCGAGCTTCAGCCGAAGGCCCGTCTCGAGACCGAGGCTCGTAGCGATCGCTTCGAAGCGGGCGAAGTCGAGGAGTCGATGCGGACTGAAGCCGACCATCGATTCCAGACCCTCCCAGCTCTCTCCCTGGTCGGTTCGAGGCCTCGCCTTCTCTCGTGCCCACGCCGACCAGCCGCTTTGTGCAATGGCATCTGCGTGCTCATCCCTGTAGTAGCCCGAGATTCCCATTGGGAGTTCGCCGTAAACCAGGGGGTCAAGGCCGATAATGATCTCCTGTTCCGGATCGACGGCCAGAACCAGAGTCACATCGACGCCCGCTGGGTCATGACCGAGTGGATTCTGTTCGTTACGAACCCGGGTGGGGTCACCGAAGCGAATCTGGAACCGATGCTCGGCCTGGGGCCGATTCTTGGTGACCCGGCGCGTCGTCGTGAAGGGATAGACCAGTAAGCCATAGCGATGTCCATCGCTGTCTTCGGCACCGACAAAGATCGGCGCGACCATGGAGCTGGGAAACGAGCAGGAAACGACGCGGCCTCCACTCGCTTCGACACCCTTGAGGAGTAGATCAACTACTCCGGTACGGGAGCGCGCAATCCGATAGCGCTTCGGGATATACGAACGCCCCGCCAGCTCAGCCCCTCGTCGCTCATCCACGCGCGTCTGTTACCTCAGGACCCAGCGGCCACGCTGCGGCCAACATGCTCCGCGAGGAGTGGTGGAACGCTGTTCCCGATCTGCGACTGGACGGATCCCCGCCGCCCGACGAACGCATAGTCGTCGGGGAAAGTGAATAGGCGACGGAGTTCAGGCACCCTCAGCCGACGGTTCTCCCAATGGAACGGGCCGACGTTGGGCCCTGGCTGCGCTTGAATCGTTGGCGACGGCCGGTTGGGATCGAGCTTCAACAAAAATGACCAGTAGCGAGACCGCCACTCGAAGATTGGATCGGTATGGCCGCGCTCAGCTGTGTAGTGGAGGTAGTTCTCGCCAGGAGGGATCTCCGGAAGCAGGTGCCCCCACCGGCCCCGCACGACCTCCCCCGATTCAGCGGGCGCGTCCACACCGGCGAGCGCCTGTCCGGTAGTGAAGTGAGGAAGCGGTCCGCCCTCAGTTTGGCGCCGCTCCCACTGACCGTGATGGGTCGGCTCAGGCAGCTCGGGAAGGCGGTCTCGCTTGCGCGAACCCACGATGAAAAGCCTGGGCCGAGCCTGAGGTACGCCGTAGTCCGCGGCATTCAATACCCGCCACTGAAACTGGTATCCCGCGGAGTCGATCTCGCGAAGCAGGCGCTCAAACGCCGGTCTACTGGCCTTGTTGTTGAAGGTGAGTGCGTACACGTTCTCGAGGATGAAGAAGCGTGGTTTCGCCTCGGCGAGCACTCTCGTATACGCCTGAAGAAGGCTGGCGGCAGGGTCGATGCCATCTCGCTTCCAGTCAAGCCAGAAGCCTGACTTCGAGAAAGCGATGCACGGCGGGCCACCAACGAGTAGCTCGGGGCGATTCCGGCTACTGAGCCCACCGGCTCTGAGAATGTCCTTCGTAGTGACCCCGTCGTCACCGCCCGCAGCCAGCGGGTAGAGATTGGCTCGCAAGACTTCTCGAAGTTCGGGGAAGTAAATCGGGCCGTTCTTCTCCATCGAATCGGCGGCGTCCTCGTCCCACTCGACGGCAGCGACGGTTTGGAATCCGGCGCGCTCGATCCCGAGGTCGAGGCCTCCGGCCCCAGAGAACAACGAGATTGCGGCTCCACTCACCCCGCTATTCTGACTCTCCCAGGGACCTTCAGCGCGCATGGCTGCGGCCAGCGGCAGTCGGAGCTGATCTTGGACGGAGTTGAGGTCCTCACGTGGACGGCGCATGCACCAATTCAACTCGGCAGGTCTGACAGTCCCAAAGGCCCACGGTTTGGCTGCATCGAGAGCAGAAGCCTCCGCCCGACGGAGCGATCAGGTCAACGTATGCGCACCTTTCGATGAGGTGAGATAGTAGGTAACGCGCTTGGCGGTATCGACCGGCACGTGCTGGTCCTCAGAAGTATTGAGAGGACCGAGACATGGGATGGAAGGCCACAGGCCGACCGACCGTCCGAAAGCAGCGCGACCGTTGGGTCGTGCGCGTTGACGGAATCGATAGTGGAACCGG
>DORQ01000063.1:1532-6007 GCA_003514205.1 Acidimicrobiaceae bacterium | reverse complement strand
GCTGGCGCCTTTCTCGCAGCAGGGGCCTTCTTAGCGGCTGGCGCCTTTGTGGCAGCGGCCGCAGCTTGTGGTGCGCCGCCTGCCGTTGGCCGCTTCAGTTGCTCCTGTGCAGCTTCAGTGACCGATACCACGCTGATCTCGGCACCCTCATCCTCATCCTCCTCGTCCTCGCCGACTGCTTCTGCCGATGATGAAGTCTCGGTGTGATGGTGATGCGGTTCGAGGCCGAAGTCCTCGGGAGTGTCGTCAATGAGGTCGAGGGCGTCGCGACCAAAGGGGATCACCTCGGCGAGATGCTCGGCTTGGGAGCGGCTCAGCAATTGCCCGCAGCCGATCTTGTTGAGAAGTGCTCCAATGAACTCAACCTGGGAACGCGAGCGGTCCACAAGCTTGGGGAGCACCCCGGCCATGTCCTCGGCGATCTCGGTGGGAATTCTCAAGAGAAACTCGAGCGGAGAGGTGGAGTGATGGTCAACCATGTCGGGAATCATTGCCGACAGCGACGAGGAGAGCAACACGGGAACTACCGAGTTGCGCCGTGAACTCGGAAACGGGTTAGCCCTTCGCGACGATGGCGATTGAGGGGCAGTCCTCGTCGCCGATCGGGCACGTGAGACGGTCCTTCTTTCCGAACTGGCGTGGATGAACAATCATGAAACACCCCATGCAGGTGAACTCACCCTCACGCTTGGCAGTGACCCCCTCAGCGAGCTCTACTTCGCCTCGGTCATCTTTCTGCTCGTCCTCCTCGTCCTCTTCGTCGAGGTCGTCTCCCGAGGCAATGCGGTCCTTCAGGATGGTATCGAGGTCCTCTTCGACATCATCGGGGTCGGCTTCGTCCTCGTCATCATCGTCATCTTCGACGACTTTTGCTCGTCGGGCAGGGATGGGCTCGTCGATGATTTCATCCTCGACGACGACATCCACGTCGTCGTCGACGCCGAGCTCGTCATCTAGTGGGATATCGAGTGCGTCCTCGTCCTCGAGCAGGTCGGGATCATCGTCGTCGTCATCCTCGACGACGAAATCCTCAGCCTCTTCAAACTCTTCATCAATTGAATCTTCGTCCACGATCTCGTCTTTCACCGGTCAAATCCCATCTGCGGGCGAGATCATAGGCACACTTCGTTGCAGATTGCAGCCTCAGCGAGGTTCTGTCTTGGAAAAACTGGAGTTCAGGAGGACTGGCGGCGCTGTTCTGCCCGTCGCTCGGCATCTAATCGCTCAAGATCGGCCTCTGATGAGTGATCCACGTAGCTCATCATTGCTGCGATCGCTCGGTGCCCAGCTACCTCGGCAATTTGCTCGTGCATCTGCTGCGCAACGGTTCGGTAGGTGGGATGGCCTTGAGGACTTGATCGCAGCTCAAGGAGGTGGATTGCCTCCCGCGCGTTGAACTGCATTGAGTACCGCAATCGATAGGCCAACGAGACCGCGTAGGGTGCCTGGCTCGGAAACGGCCCATCAAGATCGTTGAAGAGTTGCGCTGAGCGCTCCATCGCCTCGATGAACTGGCCGTCAACTCCCGCTTCGGTGACAGCTTCGGGGAGGATGAATCCATGATGGGGCGTGAGCCGCTGCCATTCAATCGTCATCATTCGGTGACGTTGGAGGTCGCGAAACGCCCCATAGTCGCTGAGGACATCGAACCGGTATCCGCAGCGTTCGAGGGCTCGGCCGGGCTTGTGACGGCGGTTCGAGCGATCGCCTTCGTACACCTTCATGACGTGGAGTCGCTCCTCCACTGACATGATCCTCACCCGGTCCTCGAGCACCTCTTCTGCCTCGTGAGAATACGGGTAGAGCATGGCGGTGACGGTCTTGATCTCTGCCTCAGGATCGAAATCTACGAGCGTTACAGAAGAATCCGACGGTGTTGACGTGGGCGGGCTGAAAAGCTCCTGCGCGAGTTGGCGCATTCCGGACTCGTTGTTTCGAAGGTAATCCGACCACAGGCCGCCCCGCTCCGGGATATCCACGCGTTTCAGGAACGAGGGAATCACCTTTCGGAGTTCGGTGAGCATGAGGTCGGAGTAGACAACAGCTTCTGGCAGCCGACTCGCCCGCATGCGAAGCAGGAGTGCCTCATAGGCTTGTCCGGAGGCGTAGATGCCGACGTTGGAGAGCGACGCGGCTGGGAGAAGCCCTCGCAGCGCATCGAATGCCTTGGCGCGAATCGCTTGGCGGTAGACGAAATCACTGTCCTCCGGCTGCTTCGGGATGGCAACCCGGAAATGCTCGGTGAGGACCGGCACAAGCTCTGCGTAGGTGTCGAACATGCGGTCCATGTCTCCGACATACCTCGCACCAAACCCCGAGGCGAGCAACTCGGGATCTCGATAGAACCGATAGCGACCGCCGAGGCGAGCGTCATATGCGATGTAGCGGGTCGATTGCTCGAGGTACGACATCAGCCGGCCCCACTCAAGGACTTTGGTGAGCAAGTTCGAGGCCTGTTCGCAGGCCAAGTGAACTCCGCCGAGTTGCGCTACCGAATCATCGCCGTACTCAAGGAATACTTTGTCATACAACGCTTCGGCCCGTTCCAAGCCCATGGTCGCATCAACGCCAACATCGCCAGCGACATCGAGGTCGCCGATGAACTCGTCGAGAAAGAGCCTCCGGAGCGACTTCGCCGACCGGGAGTATCGGGCAAAGAGCGCGCCCTTCACTACCTCGGGCAGATTGACCAAGGCGAAGACTGGGAGGTCCAAGTTTGTAAAATACCGACGAAGAATGGCTTGCTCATCGGCGCTGAATTCCTCAGCGACATAGGGGGTCACGGGGGTCAACCTTAGGTGCTGAAGCACCAAACTCCGGGGACCTCAACTACCTTGCTTCAGAGCGCTGGTCGCGTCGCTCACAATCTGAGGGTTCACCCAACAGTCGATCGCCGTGAAGGCCATCGCGAGCGCACCGTCAATCACAGCGCTATCGCCGAGAGGTCCTGCCGTGTGGGTCGCGAACTCCTCGGTGTGAATCGCAACTCCAGCTGGAGCTGCCTTGATCATCGGGTGAAGCGATGGAACGCGGTGACTGATGTTGCCCATATCAGTGGAGCCCATCAGTGCAGGGGCCTCCTCGCGTGGCGCCACTCCCCGACCGAGACTGAACGCGTTCGCCGCATAGACCTGGTCAAGAACGGAACTCAGGAGCAGGTCTTGGTAGGAGGTTTCGGCCCACTGGAATGAGACATCACATCCGGTGGCGATGGCACCCGCTTGGAGCGCTGCAATCACTCGTGGCTTCAACGCTTCAAGCGACTCGCTGGTGCCGCTTCGGACATACCATTGTTGAGAGGCGAAGGCTGGCACGATGTTCGCCTTATCGCCACCGTTGGTGAAGACACCGTGGATGCGTTCGTGGCTTTGGATGTGCTGGCGGAGCGCCGCCACATTCATGTACCCCAGCACGGCCGCATCGAGTGCGTTGCGCCCCAGATGAGGCGCAGCCGCAGCGTGGGCGGCGAGCCCTCGATACTCCGCCTGCAACTCATGGATGGCAATGGCCCAGAAGGCATTCAGATCCTGATCCGCTGGATGAACCATCATGGCTGCGTCGATTCCGTCGAGGGCTCCGCGCTCAATCATGTAGACCTTGCCGCCGCCACCCTCTTCAGCTGGAGTTCCGAGAACAACGAGCTTCCCGTCAAGGGCCTCCACTACGTCCTGAGCGCCGAGTGCAGCGCCGATGCCGGCTGCAGCAATGATGTTGTGCCCACAAGCGTGGCCTATCCCAGGCAGCGCATCGTACTCACACACGATCGCCAGGGTCGGCCCATGCCCCGAACCGAACTCGGCCCGGAAGGCTGTGGGCAGGCCGTATGCGCCACGCTCAACGGCAAATCCCGACTGTTCAAGACAATCCGTGAGACGTTGGTGGGCGTAGACCTCCTCAAAGCACAACTCAGGGTGAGCCCACAGGTCGTGTGAGATTCCTATGAGTTGCTCTCGATGGGATTCGATCGCCTGGCGGGCGAGTTGCTTTGCTGACTCGGCGTTCATGGCTGGACTTTAGGCCCAAATCCGTGGCTTCAGCTCGATCCTTCCACTTCAGTTCTTCCCGTGGTCGAGAACGATCGTCCCGAACTGTGATCCCTCACGTAGACGCTCAAGAGCCAGTGGATACTCGCTCAGCGGAACGACCCTATCGATGGTGGAGGGCAACCCTTGGGCCAAAATCTGTGTGACCTGTTCGAACTCGGCTTGGGACCCGAGCGTGGAGCCAATGATCTCGTGTTGCTTGAAGAAGAGGGAGGGAATGTGCAACTCGATGGTCTGTCCCGAGGTAGCGCCGCAGGTGACGAAGCGGCCACCCCGTCGCAGCGATGTGAAACAGTTCTGCCACACCGCTGGTCCAATGGAATCGAGTACCACGTCCACCGTCACCGGAAAGGCCGCCTCGCTCGGAAAGGAGTCAGCTGCGCCCAACCTCTTGGAAGTCTGCCGCTTTGCTTCATCTCGGGAAGTCGTAAA
>DORQ01000063.1:0-1356 GCA_003514205.1 Acidimicrobiaceae bacterium | reverse complement strand
CCGGTGATGAGGACCCGCTCGCCTGGCTGGACTCTCCCCCGGAGAATCATTCTCCACGCGGTGGTCGCCGCCACGGGGTAGGTGGCGCACTCCTCCCAGGGGAGCTCTGGAGGCTTGCGGGTGAGCTGATGCTGCGCAATGTTGACGAACTCGCCGTGACAACCCCAGGTATGCTCCCCGAGAATTCTCAGGCTTGGATCCAAAACACTGTCCTCACCAAGTTCGATGAGTGCCTCGGGGGAAACGAGTGCGGGATTAAGCACCACTTCGTCACCAACCTTCCAGCCGGTGACTTCGGATCCGATTGCTGCGACGACGCCTGCGCCGTCTGACCCGGGGACATGGGGAAAGGTCTTGGGCTTTGGAGTTCCGCGAGTCAACCAGTTGTCGATCTGGTTGAGACCGCTAGCTAGCACCCGAACTGCGACTGCAGTTGGCTCCAGCGGTGGAGGCTCAACCTCGCCCCATTCGTATTCGCCGGGAGAGTGATTCAGGTACCAAGCAAACATCTCTCTACGCTATCGGGAGTTGAGGCACGTGATGTTGTTCCCGCCATTTCAGGCGAGGCGGCGAGTCAGTACGCTAACCAGCCAGCATCGGCGATCACGTCAATCGAGAGTTGATGGCGGCGGCCGAGGTCAACTCCGTCCACGATGATGCGCAGAGGACTGTCAAAGGTCCATGATGCAGAGCGAACCCGAGAGGTGGACAAACTCGGATGTGGAATGTGGCTACCCGAGCGGGCTCGCTTCCGGGCCGCAAGAGAATCACGCATTCCCAATGTCCCCTCAGTGATATCCATGATGGCGTCGTTGGGGTGTGCTTTGGGTCCAAGGTTGTAGGGCCCAAGAAACTGAGCGTTCATGGCGACGATCGCCCTGCCCCGCCACGCGAACCCCCTGGCAATCACGTGCGCCAATGCAACCACCGTCTGATCCTCAGTGGTGACTTTCAGGAGATCAACGGGGATCCGCCGTCCCACCAGATGCCTGGGAGAGCCGAGCGTCTTGAAGAGATCCCCTCCAACGATCACCGCTGATGGGGGTTGAGGGTCGATTGCTCCCCCACGCGGAATCCCCTTGGCGTCCTCACAGATCATCGCCGCGGCGGAGCGATCTGATGCGACCCGTCGAACACCGTCAAGCTCAACAGGTGAAATGGGATGACCCCAATCGGATCCTTTTGCAATCACCATGGTGTTGATTCGCTGTTCTCGCGGGTCTCGGGCGCGGTGTTCTCGGGTGCGGTGTTCTCGGGCGCGGTGTTCTCGGACGCGGTGTTCGCCCCCTGGACGGACCCGGTTACCACCTCGGCCAACGTAGCGGCCTCCGGGGTAACAACACCTCGACGCAGCGT
>DORQ01000103.1:7095-7521 GCA_003514205.1 Acidimicrobiaceae bacterium | reverse complement strand
TGAATGCTCAACTGCCCCATCGAGGACTGCAATGTCGTGTTCTTCGACGTGAAGTGGCGCCACGTTGCGCTATCGGCGCCGAGGACGCCGCTGGCGTCCGCGGTCGTTACGGTCGCCTCGCGGCGGCCCACCAACTCCCTTGACTGCTGGCCCAAGATCGCCATGAATCTCCGCTGTGCGTTCATCATGACGGTCCTCGAAGGGAACCAAAATCCGCTCCTCAGACGCAATATCGGCAGTTGCCGGAAGCGCTGAGGCAGCCGAGGCGGATGCAGCGTCTGTCTCGTCGATACCCTCACGAGGTGCCGCTACTGCGGCACTAGCTTTTGGGTCGGACGCCCCGTCTTCGGCTGGGGCGAGCCCAGCTGTGGGAATCAAACTGATCTTGCCGTTGGGGTCGATATCTTCAACCCGAACCTCGATGCT
>DORQ01000103.1:6425-6922 GCA_003514205.1 Acidimicrobiaceae bacterium | reverse complement strand
CGAGATGTGCACCAGGCCGTCGCGGCCGGGGAGGATGTTGACGAAGGCACCGAACTTGGTGATGTTGACCACCTTGCCCTGGTACACCTCGCCCACACCAGCCGTTGGCGGGTTCAGGATGAGACGAATCTGACGCTCGGCTTCGGCAACGCAAGCAGGATCAACTGCCGCAATGGAGACCACACCAACCATGCCATCGTCGTCAACGGAGATGTTGGCGCCGGTTTCGGCTTGGATAGCGTTGATGACCTTGCCCTTCGGGCCAATGATCTCGCCGATCTTGTCAGCCGGGATCTCGAAGCTGACGATCTTGGGAGCGTTTGGCGACACTTCCTCACGAGGAGCGGACAATGCTCCTGCCATGACGTCAAGAATTGCCAAGCGAGCTTCCTTCGCCTGATTGAGGGCTGCTGCAAGCACATCGGCTGGAATACCATCGATCTTGGTGTCGAGCTGAAGCGCTGTGACTGCATCAGCGGTGCCCGCGACCTTGAAGT
>DORQ01000103.1:1764-6209 GCA_003514205.1 Acidimicrobiaceae bacterium | reverse complement strand
ATCAAGCCCATGGCGATACCTGCCACTGGGGCCTTCAGGGGAACACCTGCGTCCATGAGGGACAAGGTGGAACCGCAGACCGAAGCCATGGAGGTTGAACCGTTCGAGGCGAGCACGTCAGAAACGGTTCGAATCACGTAGGGGAACTCATCCATTGGCGGAACCACAGGAAGCAGCGCCCGCTCGGCAAGTAGGCCGTGGCCAATCTCGCGTCGCTTTGGTCCTCGCATGAAGCCGGTTTCGCCAGTGGAGAACGGCGGGAAGTTGTAGTGGTGCATGTAGCGCTTGGACGTCGTCGGCGTAATGCCATCGATCATCTGATCCATCTTGCCCATGGCCAAGGTGGCGACGTTCATCACCTGTGTCTCGCCACGTTGGAACAGTGCTGAGCCGTGCGCTGTTGGCAGTAGTCCAACCTCGGCGGACAGGGCACGAAGATCGCTCGTGCCTCGACCGTCGATTCGTGCACCTTCGTTGACAATCCGCGAGCGAACCACGGCCTTGGTGAGCGATTTGAAGCCCGCCTTGAGCTGCTTGGTCCCAAGTGCTGGATCCTCGCCTGCGAACTCCTCGCTGAGGGCCGCGAGCACTTCGTCACGCAAGGCAGACTCTGCAGCACCGCGCTCGGCTTTGTCGGCGATTGACATGATTGCGGGCACCTTCGCGCCAGCGATCTTCTCAATCGCGGCATACTGCGCCTCGGTGTAGTCCACCTGCTCGGAGTACTCCATGGTGGCCTTCTTGCCACCGGCAGCAGCTACCAGCTCTGACTGAAGCTTGATGGCTTGTTTGATCCATTGCTTCGATGATTCAAGACCCGCAGCGAGTGCGGCCTCGTCGACCTTGGGCGCACCATCGCCGTAGTACTCCCAGCTGCGCTCAGTGCCGCCGGCCTCAACCATCATCACTGCCACATCGCCATTGTCGAGCTCGCGCCCAGCAACCACCATCTCGAAGGTGGACTGGTCGCCTTCGACATAGGTCGGGTGGGCGAGCCATTCACCGTCAACGGTGTACGCGATTCGCACGGCGCCGATTGGGCCGTCGAAGGGGATGCCCGAGAGGCTCAGCGCAGCACTTGCCGCGTTGATGGCCAGGACATCGTGAGGGTTCTCCATGTCAGCTGCCATCACGGTGCCGACAACATGGACCTCGTTGCGGAAGCCACTCGGGAACGAGGGTCGCAGCGGGCGGTCAATCAAGCGACAGGTAAGGATTGCATCATCGGAGGACTTGCCTTCACGGCGAAAGAAGGATCCGGGGATCTTTCCAGCAGCATAGGAACGCTCTTCGATATCTACGGTGAGGGGGAAGAAGTCGATTCCGTCACGGACGGACTTTGCAGCAGTTGCGGTCACAAGGATCCGCGTATTGCCAATTCCTGCGAGCACGGCGCCGTCGGCCAACGAGGCCAGCTTTCCGGTCTCGAAGAACATTACTTTGTCATCGTCTCCGCCAACTGGCGATGAGACGCGAATGGCGTCAGCCATATACACACTCTTTCTTTCTGGCCGATCGCACCCTGCGATCGACATGAGGTTGTGCGACATAGCCAGTTCCCAGTTGTCGATGTCCACATCTACACAGCAAACAGGCTGTTTACGATGTGGGCACCGGCGACCAGGCACTGACACGAAGGTCGCGGTTTCTTTGAGGTCACATGGACCTGCAGACAGGCTAGCGCGTGGCGCCGCCTCGGTGGCGAACGCCCTGAGCTACGTGTCGTGCATCACTCGCTCTCGCGACTGAGCCAGCGTTGCCGCCGAGGTCAGCCTGTCGAGGGCAGCCTCGAGACTTAGCGTCGAAGACCCAACTCGGCGATGATCGCTCGGTATCGTTCCACGTCGATGCCTTTGAGGTAGTCGAGGTAGCGACGACGACGCCCAACCAACATGAGGAGACCGCGCCGCGAGTGGTGATCCTTCTTGTGAACCTTGAGGTGTGCCGTCAGGTGGTTGATTCGATCGGTTGCGAGGGCAATCTGCACCTCAGTCGAACCAGTATCGTTGGCGGTCTTTCCGAACTTGGCAATGGTGTCTGCCTTCGGCGGAAGGTTTGCGGGTGGACGAGACATGGGAGCTCCTGAGGGGTATCTGACCCGGCCGTAGTGCCGCACGAAGCGAGCATCACAGCAGTTGGCATTGTCCAGGGATTTGGACCATGAGAGGATAGCACTTGACCTCACCCGTCGACACATCGCCAGCGGATTGGTAGTCGAGCTACAGCGTCGGTTCCTCAACCGACCAGCGAAACTTCGGTCGATGATGGCGGCCAGATACGGTGCTCGCTTGGCTGAATGGCGTTAACGAGAAAATCCGAGCCTCATGGTGGTAGAGGGCAGCTTCGATTCGATCAATGCTCGGATCGGCTTCAGTCACTCCGGCGCGCTCGAGGGCCGAGGTGCACGCTGCTCCAAAGCGTCCGGGCAGCAACTCAGCCACGATTGCCGGCATCGTCTCGGGATCGCGAAGCAGCCAAGAATGACGGCCGTCCTTGACGACGATGAACGTACCCCCTGCTCGAGCAGCAGCTTCGCGCCCAGTTCGCAGCGGCACAGCAACATCGCTGTCGCCGTGGAGCACAAAGACCGGCACATTGTTGTTCGCTAGCTCGTTCAACGCATAGCGACTCGAGCGCGATCGAAGGATCGAGATCATGGGCCCCAACAGCCGCCATGGATGGGTCACGTGGGCGGCAACCATCGGCAACGCGAGCCGGAGAAACTTCACTGCCTGTTTCGGATCGGACAACACGGGGACAACAAACAAGCTGTCTGCAATCAGTGCACCCCCGATCAGCGGAAGGAGCCCAGGGACCAGTCGGAATGCGTACACCATCCGATCCCAGGTGTCGCCAACAATTGCATCGATCAGCAGGACCGAAATGGTGCGTTCCGGGCGTTGAGCCGCAAGTTGGGTGACTAGACGACCGCCCATGGAATGCCCGGCAAGCACACAGGATTCGATTCCCAACTCGTCGATGATTCTGCCCAGCAAGTCGGAATAGGCATTGAGGTTCTGACCGTCTGAGGGAAGCCCTTGGGTGCCGCCATGATTCGCAGTATCGATAGCGATGACCTTGAAACCCATCAGAACAAGGCGGCTCAAGGTCTGAGCGTACAGAAAACCCTCAGCGCTGAAACCATGCACAACGATCAGGGGAATGCCTCTGCCCGCGACGGTGATTCCGACCTGATGGCCATCACTCAGCGTGATTTGGTGCCGTGCCAACCGTGGCACCTCCACAGCGGTGCCGTCTGTGGGTACATCTTCAAGAACTGGTCCAGGGATTGCTTCGAGAATCTGACTCATCGGGACCCCTCACTTCGATATCGAGTCATATTCGCAGCATATTCGACGAATGTCGAGCCATCCTCAGCCACGTCGGACACGCACAACAGCCGTTCGGCCAACACCACATCATCAGCAAGCTGCTGCGCCAGTTCCTCGACACTCCCAAACCGTGCATCAGCACGGAGGTGATGTTCAAAGCGAACCGCTACCTGCTGGCCGTACAGGTCGCCAGAGAACCCGATGCAATGCACTTCTAGCAGCGACATCTCTGCATCTTTGTAGAACGTCGGCCGTTTGCCGACGTAGATCGCCGCAGGCATCCAGCTTCCATCGCTGAGCCCCAAGTGACCCGCGTAGATTCCATCGGCAGGCAGCAACATTTCCGTTCCCACTGCAACGTTGGCTGTGGGAAACCCAATGGTTCGACCGCGCTGATCGCCCAGAACCACGGGGCCTCGCATTTCATGGGGCCTGCCGAGCATGGCATTTGCCTCGCTCAACCTTCGTTCAGCAAGCGCTCGGCGAATGGCAGTGGAGGAGACTTGAAGTTCGGGTCTCGCCGCGCTGCCGTCGCGGCCCACAAGCGACAGCCCGACAACTTCGAAACCGTGGAGTTGGCCCATCTCCCGCAGCATGGACACGTTGCCTGCGCGACGGTGACCAAAGTGGAAGTCCTCCCCCACCACCACGAGCTGAGCACCAACTGCCCCTACCAAGACGGAATCCACAAAGTGCTCGGGCGACTCAGACGCCCGATCCTCATCAAAGGTGATCACCAGCGTCCGCTCCACACCTGTCGAAGCGAGGAGTTCCAGTTTCTGCTCCAAGTTCACGAGAAGCCGAGGGGCAGATTCGGGTCGCAACACCTGTGCCGGATGCGCATCGAAGGTCACCACCGTGGTGGGCAGGTCCTGCTCAGCACCAAGCGCTTGCACCCTGGACAACACTGCTTGATGACCGAGATGAACGCCATCGAAGAATCCAATGGCGACTGCACTTGGCGTCAACGTCGGGGGTGGCGACTGCAGGGGGTATCGGAGCACGTCCATCGTGGCTCAAGGCTACCCAGGTTTGGGCTGCGCCACGCCAACGGGCAACTCGTCGAGGCAGTTTGCGCCCCACATGGCAGCGGTGACGCTAGGTAACAAGCAC
>DORQ01000103.1:0-1574 GCA_003514205.1 Acidimicrobiaceae bacterium | reverse complement strand
TCGTCGATCACAGGCCACGGGCCACGTCCTGCAACGCCAAGCGTTTGAAGGTCGAGGACTGATCCCACGCGCACTGCAGCCGCTAGTTGCTCATCGGCGCGAACAATTGGAAAGCCACGCACGGCCTCCACAAGGGGCAGTACTTCAATTGACTCAAGCTCTTTCGCGTCAGCAAGTGTGAAGGCACCAACGGAGGTTCGACGAAGGTTGCGCAAATGAGCACCACCCCCAAGCGCAGTGCCCAGATCGGCCGCCAATGTCCTCACGTAGGTGCCCGACGAGCACTCGACAACCGCGCGATACACCAGGGGGTCGTCAGTCGGTTCGGTGTCGAATCGGTAGACCGTCACGGGTCGCGGCTCGCGTTCGATGGTGATGCCTTGGCGAGCGAGCTCGTGGAGTCGTTTGCCCTGCACCTTGACAGCAGACACCATCGGGGGGATCTGCGTGATGTCGCCCACGAACTGCTTGGTCGCCGCTGCAACCTGATCAGGGGTCACACCAGCCATGTCGTGAGTTGCAGTCACCGTGCCCGTGGCGTCCAAGGAGTGTGTTTCCACGCCGAGAACGATCTCGCATTCATACCCTTTCGGGAGCAACTGAAGAAAGCGAAGAAGTCGAGTGGCCTTGCCAACGCCGAGAACCAAGACCCCCGTTGCGTCAGGATCGAGCGTTCCTGAATGCCCGACCTTACGGGTGCCAAGCAGGCCCCGAGATTTCGCAACCACGTCGTGGCTGGTCCAACCAGGTTCCTTGTCCACGATGGCTATTCCGTGAACATTGCCCTCAGGAGTCTTTTTCCGACCCCCGCCCTGCCCACCAGCCACTAGCGATCAGCTTCGTTCGCAGTGGCCGGCGCGTTGAGCTGTGAAGCTCCGGTTTGGCGGGCACGGGCCAGCTTCCCGATTTCCTCAACTGGAGCAACCTCAACCTCGACCCGCTGCGCCAAAATATCGTCAATACGCAGCGCCGCGCTCAGTACCTCGTCAGGCAGGAAGCTGATCTGGGGCGTCCGCCTCGCTGTCATTGCCTTGTTGACGACTCGTTGGATGGGCCATCGAACGGCCTCGAACCCTTCTGCGAGGTCCTCGCTCGTGCTCGCCTCGGCCGCTGTGAGGGCTGAGTAGTACACCTTTGCGGTGCTGAGATCAGAGTCCACAACCACCCCAGTGACGGTGACAAGGTCGAGTCGCTCATCGCCGATTCGTTCAAGTTCGGTCGCGACGATCTCTCGAATGCTCTCAGAAATGCGATCCGTTCGGCTGTATTGCCGTCGGGCCTGAACTCGCTGACGTTGACGGGCCATGACTCCTCCTCAGGGGGACACTATTGGTATCACGTCGAGGGACCAAAACGAGATGGAGTTTCGAAACAATGCCGTCTCTGGACTGCGCGATCCACCTATCGTGAAAGATGAGCTCGCCCCGACACGAACTTCGTTACCTCAGCGGCAGGCTGCACGCCACGCACATGCGGGGCCGCAGAGTGCGATCGTGACCTCGCTCGCAACAACGCCGCTGTGTCCTCGAGAAGCTGAGTGGCATCAGTCACCTGATCGCCTCCGCGTCGATCTC
>DORQ01000318.1:47401-49025 GCA_003514205.1 Acidimicrobiaceae bacterium | reverse complement strand
CCGCTGTTGATCCAATATCCCTCGGTGGTGAGACCTGAACCTGCGACCACTGGCTCTGGTCGGACCGGGGCGTCAGGGTCAGAGGCAGCGACGCGGCCTGAATACCCAACGACGTTGGTGATGCCCTCGCCGCCGGTGCCACCAGGAACTGGCAGCTTTGAACCGCGTCCATCGACTTGGATGTCACCGAGCGGAGTATCCAACGCAAAGCCAGCTTTCGTGACGATCTGAGTGGCCCGAGCAAGTGCAACAAGTACTGGGTCGATGGTGCCATCAGTTGGTGGTGCGGCAATTCCGCTTGGTGTGTTGACCGGATCGCTTGGATCAAATGGGCGAAGTGGCTCGGTCTTCAACTGTTGGGTGAACTCGCGCCACACGGCGACGCCTTTGCTCTCGAGGTTCGACAAGCCATCCCATTGGGCGATGACCTCACAGGCGCCAGAGACGTCCACGTTGTCGGCAGGCAAGGCGACGGATCCATCCTTGGCGAGGAGTTCGGGAACCTCAACGAGAGAGCTGCCGCTGCAACGCTCGGCTACCTCTGCTTGCCAATCGCGTGCGAGGTATCCCCCGTTGCGCAGCGCTGCATCTTGAAGCTCTTCGAGGGAGAACTTGCTGTCATCTCCAGATGGTCCCGTGGCCTCAGTATCTGAGAGCAGGATGGCGTTCTCTTGTGTGCGTGGTGATCGTTTCGTCTTTTGCTCGCCGTGGAGTAGTGAGAAGTCCCCCTCGATGAGTGCATCTGCATTGGCGAGCCAGAAGCTGTCGTTGGCATTGAAGACGTAGTCCTTCCGCTCGAGCATGGGCATCTTCGAATAGGGAACGAGTCCGGGGTCGCGAGAACCGGGCTCCACAACCCAGTCATCTCGACTGGTTGATCCATCGAGCAAAATGGCGTTGTTCTCATAGGCAGTTTTGGTGATTGGGTCGTTACTGATCCGATCGGCGAGCGCAGTCAACGACTCCTTGGAGAGATTCGGAGTCGCCGCTGTGTCGGCGTACCAGGTGTTTCCCTCTTTATCAGTTGCGATGGTGTTGAAGAGTGGCACGCCCTGGTTCTTCTCATGCGCCGCTTGGAGCTCCTTCATCGAGCCTGCCTGAGCCATATCGATGTATTGCTCAATGAACTCGCCATTAGTGAGGTTGGCGTCGCGAAGGGCAAGCACGGTGGACTCGGTCCAGCCCACCCCTGGGAAGTCGAGGATCGGGCCGTATGCCGAGGACCACAGCGTTCGGTCCACTGTCGTGAGGGTTCCATCCTCGCCGAGTACCTCGATTGAACTTGGGCTTGCGTCCAGCAGTTCCGTGACTCCGTCAACCACGTAGCCCGTTGCGTTCGATGGGTCGAGTGCGAGTTTGTACGCGGTGAATCGCTTCCCGGCAGAGACGGTGTGAGTCCAAGCGATGTCCTCATTGAAACCGATCCCAATGCCGGGCAGCCCCACGAGTTGGCCGCCGTAGATGTCGAGTTCCCCTGGGACCTGGAGGTGTACCTCCCAGAACTTTTGGGGGCCTTCCCACGGGAAGTGGGGGTTTGCGAGCAGCATTCCGCCGCCGTTTTCGGTGCGCTCTGATCCGATCGCCCACGCGTTTGAGCCAAGCAGTGCTTCTGGCTCACCCTCGG
>DORQ01000318.1:44250-47114 GCA_003514205.1 Acidimicrobiaceae bacterium | reverse complement strand
TCCTCGGCGGAGATTGGGCGCACCCAGGGGGCGCCTTTGCAGAACCCTGTCAGATTCTCGACTCCGGTCTTGTTGAGGTAGCCATTCCAGCCATCAGTGAATGCTGTGAGGAAACGGTGGGCCCGGTCCGATTCTTTCGGCCAGTCAGCTCTGGCGATGGCTTCAATCCCGATGGATTTCCATGCAAAGTCGCTATCGATGTTCGCGTTGTCCTTGCCAGGTCCCAAGAATTTGGCTCGCGTGCTCGTCACTTTCAGCATCTGGTCGGCGAGGGTGCAGAAGTGATCCTCACCACTTGCCCACCCTTGGCCGAAGATCGCGCTTTCGAAGTCCGCCGCGAGGATGTGTGGAACTCCGTCAGTTGTGCGGCGGATCGTCGCGAGGTATTCGCCAGCTTTCGCCGCTTGGACCGTCGATTCCACAGCCTCTGGATTGGCGGTGGACTCATCAGTGGTGCACGAGGTCAGGAGTGAGCTGCACAGCGATATTGAAGCTAACAATCCAACTGCTGCGGTAGCCCGAACCGGTCTGAACTCCAACACGACGGATCCTCTCTCCGGGAATCCGACATGGATTTCCCCTCCATCTGAGCATCGTAGGGGCCACAGCGGCCTCAGTTGGCCTAACGCAGTAATTGCTTCATGAGCCACTCGGTTCTTCGGGCCGGGCGTTGTGACCGATCCTCAAACCAATCAGCTGTCGCAGCGAGACTTCTGCCGGCGTTCACGCCAAGAAAGCGGAACGGCTCAGGTTCCCAGTGCCGACTTCGATGGCCGACCCATGGGAGTTGCGTGAGGTCGGTGTCCTCCTGGAGGACGAGATCTGCGAGTGTCCTGCCCGCAAGGCTTGTTGTCGACACTCCATCGCCCACGTATCCGCCGGCCCACCCGAGCCCGGAGATTCGGTCGAAGCCCACCGAGGCAGTCCAATCCCGACTGACTCCGAGTGGCCCTCCCCAACGGTGAGTGATTGCTGCTTGGGCAACCTGGGGGAACAGCGAGTACAGCGTTTGTGCGAGGTTGTCGAAGACTCCTGGCTCGGAGTCGAAGCCGGAGGAGATCCGGCTTCCAAAATGGTAGGGGGCGCCCCGGCCTCCAAATGCGAATCGATTGTCGGCTGTTCGCTGCCCGTAGATCAACAGGTGTCGTCCGTCAGAGAAGGTCTCCCGATTCGCCAATCCAATACGGTCCCAGGTCGACTCGGTCAATGGTTCGGTTGCGATCATTAAGGAGTAGATGGGAAGCAGAGTTCGGCGGTGGCCCTTGAGTGTTGTGGTGTAGGCCTCGGTGCACCGGAGGATTGCTGGAGCCTGCACCGATCCGTGGCTGGTTCGGGCACTTCCCGGGCTGATGGCAGTTACGGGTGACTGCTCGAAGATCTCCACTCCTCGCTCCAGCGCCAGTGCGACGAGCCCGTCGACGAGCTTTCGTGGATGAATCGCCGCGCAGTTCGGTGTGTATGACGCTCCGAACAGATGGGCCGGACGAACCCGGACTCGGGCATGCTCTGTTGACAGCCACGTGTGGTCCGCGGAGTGCTCAGCAGCGGTTCTCAAGCGGTCGACCTGCGCTGGGTTGGTAGCCAACATCAGCGTTCCACCGAGGTGGAAGTCGCACTCAATTCCGTGGCGCGTTGTGAACTCTCCAACCCAGGTCACCGCGGCTCGCATGGCTTCATACTGCGCGGCAGCCAAGTCGTATCCAACTCGGTCGGTGAGATGGTCCATCTCTTCTGGGAAGAGCGCGCTACACCACCCGCCGTTTCGGCCAGAAGCTCCAAATCCGCACTGGGCGGCCTCGAGGATGGCAACGCCGAGTTCTGGCCGCTTCTCCTTCAGCGCAAGCGCTGACCAGAGCCCGGTGAGCCCACCGCCCACAATGACCACGTCTCGCTTGATGTTGGCTCGAAGCTCTGCAGCGGGCGCCCGTGGGACTCGAGCCTCGTCCCACAGGCATCCGTGTGCATCGCCTTCGGAGTAGCTGATCTGCCCCGAACTGAAGGTTGTGCGCAACATGGCAGGGTTCACCGGTCTGTTGCTGATCGCGGTGTAGCAGCTAGCTGGCTAGCTCGGCGCAGAACTCCGCGAACGCGTCGACATAGCGGTCGATCTCTTCATCGCCATGAGCAACTGACAGGGTCCACTGCTCTTCATCGCCTGGCGTCATGAACACCTGGCGATTGATCATCCACGGGTAGCTCGCGAGGTAGAGATCGGTGTTGGTCTCAAGGAAATCGCGGTAGCAGGTGAGCGGCTCGGGTCGGTAGGTTACGCAACCCTTGCAGCCAAGGTCGATGATGTTTGCGGGAATGCCGTACTTGTCAATTGATGCCCGCAGGCCCTCTGCAAGTTTGGTGCCGATTCTCGCGAAGTGCACATAAGCCTCTGGGGTGAGGACCTCGGTGAGGGTTGCGAGGGAAGCAGCGACGGAGAGCGGGTTGCCGTTGTAGGTGCCCTGGTGGGCCGCACCGTGATTGATGAGGTCCATCAGCTCAGCCTTGCCGCCGAACGCCCCGATGGCTGAACCACCACCGATGGACTTCGCCCAACTTGCGAGGTCAGGCTTTACTCCGAACCGTTCCTGAGCTCCGCCTGCCGCAATCGTGACGCCGCATTTCACCTCATCAAAGATGAGGACGACGCCGTGCTTGGTGCATAGCTCGCGGACTCGTTCGAGGTACCCGGGTGCTGGAAGCACGATGCCGACGTTCATCATGACCGGCTCCATGATGAGTGCAGCGATCTTGTCGCCCTCAGCTACGAGCAGTCGTTCGAGCGCGTCGGCGTCGTTGAACGGAACCACGCGGATCCACTGATCGAGATCTTTCGGCATGCCGAGTGACTTCGGGGTAGCTGCTGGGGTGTC
>DORQ01000318.1:33329-43943 GCA_003514205.1 Acidimicrobiaceae bacterium | reverse complement strand
CACAGTTCCTCTGCGAGCTCCACGCACTTTTCCACGGTGACTGCAAAGTGCATTCCGTTGCGGGCGGCGTATTCAACCGCATCAGCAACCCGAGGGTTCGCGTGGCCCACAGCCATTGACCCAAAACCATTGTGGAAGTCGAAGTACTCAGTGCCGTCAACATCCCAGACCCGCGATCCCACCCCTCGGCTGAGGTAGATGGGGTAGGGATCGCCGAGTTGGAAGCTCGATGCCACTCCACCGGGCATAGTGCGGGTGGCGCGATCGAAGAGGGCTTTAGAAGCAGTGGTGTTTTCGAGCAGCTTGGCCATCTCAACAGAGGCAATCTGCTTCGCTTTTTCGGTGATCTGGTCAGTACTCATGGAGTGTCCTTGGAGGTCTCGTTAGGGTTGACGCAGGTGCGCCAGTACCGTGGACATCGTTGGCCAATGGCACATTGGAAAAGGTATTCCGTTGACTCTTCATCGTACTACCTCGGATTTCGTTGTTCCATGCCGAATTCTCCACTGGCGTTTTTGACTCGAAGTCGTTGCAATTCGACAAATTCCGCGAGAGGCTCTCGCTATGTCTGAACTTCTCGTGCGCAACTACATCAATGGGACGCTGGTCGACGGAATCGACGGTGCGACTAGCGAATTGGTCGACCCCTGCACCGCAGCCGTGTACGGGCGGGCAGTCCTGTCTGGGCCAGCTGACGTCGATGCCGCGTGTCGAGCAGCGGCCGAGGCGTTTCGAACATGGAAAGAGACGACGCCATCTGAACGCCAAACAGCGCTGTTGAAAATTGCCGATGCGTTGGAAGCTCGGGCTGAGGAGTTCGTCGCAGCGGAATCCAAGAACACGGGCAAGCCAATTGGGGTCACGATGTCCGAGGAGATCCCGCCGATGATCGATCAGATCCGCTTTTTTGCTGGAGCTGCCCGTCAGCTCGAAGGTCGGTCCGCTGGCGAGTACATGGCGGGACATACCTCAATGATTCGGCGGGAACCGATTGGGGTCTGCGCGCAGGTGGCCCCGTGGAACTATCCGATGATGATGGCTGTGTGGAAGTGGGCCCCGGCAATTGCGGCGGGCAACACTGTTGTGCTCAAGCCCTCAGACTCAACGCCTGTAACTGCCGTCATGATGGCTGAACTCATGGGTGAGTTCCTGCCGCCTGGTGTCATCAACGTAGTATGCGGGGATCGCGACACTGGCAAGGCGCTCGTCGAACACGAGATTCCGCAGTTGGTGTCCATCACGGGGTCGGTCAGGGCCGGAATGCAGGTCGCGGAGACTGCGTCGGCATCGTTGAAACGATGCCATCTCGAACTTGGGGGTAAGGCACCCGTTGTGGTGTTCGACGATGCTGACCTTGAAGCAGCTGCGGAGGGAATCGCTATTGCGGGTTTCTTTAATGCTGGCCAGGACTGCACTGCAGCCACACGGGTCATCGCCACGCCAGGCATTCACGACAAGCTTGTGGAGGCGCTCGCGGCCCAAGCCGCTGGGACCAAGACCGGGTTGCCCGATGATGAGGACGTCCTGTACGGCCCGTTGAACAACGCGGCGCAATTCGAGCGAGTGCAGAGCTTCTTCACGCGGCTTCCGGAACATGTCAGCGTTGTTGCAGGCGGCACGGCAATTCCGGGAGAGGGCTACTTCTTCGAACCGACTGTGGTCGTTGGGTTTCATCAAGATGACGAGATGATTCAGAACGAGATCTTTGGCCCAGTGATCACCGTGCAAATGGCTGCAGATGAGGAGGAGGCGCTGGCCTTCGCTAACGGCGTGCCCTACGCGTTGGCCTCGTCAGTGTGGACGGCGAATCACTCGAGGGCGATGCGCATGGCGAAGAACCTTGACTTCGGGTGTGTGTGGATCAACACCCATATCCCCTTGGTCGCGGAGATGCCTCACGGCGGATTCAAGCTGTCGGGGTACGGCAAGGATCTGTCAGGGTACGCGATTGAGGACTACACGCGGATCAAGCACGTGATGACCAGTTTGGACGCCTAAGGCCGAAGGTCGGCCTACCGGTGCGGTTTGCTGATTGACGCTTCCTCAGACAAGAGGTCGGCTCGCCCAACGAGGAGCGAGTCGATTTGGCCAATGCGCTGGAGGTCTTTGCCTTCATAGGGAATCTTGTGCAGGACGTATCGCATGGTATTCAGGCGGGCACGTTTCTTGCAGTCCGACTTGATGACCGTCCATGGAGCGTGGGAGGTGTCGGTGTACAAGAACATCTGCTCCTTGGCGATGGTGTAGTCGTCCCACTTATCGAGTGAGGCTAGGTCGATCGGCGAGAGCTTCCATTGCTTCAGAGGGTGCAGCTCGCGCTCTTTGAATCGCCGTCGCTGTTCCTCTCGGCTCACGGAGAACCAAAACTTGAAGAGGTGGATGCCGCTTGCAGTGAGCGCGTGCTCGAAGTTTGGCGCTTGGCGCAAGAACTCTCGGTGCTCCTCAGGCGAACAGAACCCCATGACTGGCTCGACTCCGGCCCGGTTGTACCAGGATCGGTCAAAGAGAACGATCTCACCGTTGCTCGGGAGGTGATTGACATACCGTTGGAAGTACCACTGACCTCGCTCGGTTTCTGTTGGCTTCTCAAGGGCCACGACGCGGGACCCACGAGGGTTGATGTGCTCCATGAACCGCTTGATCGTCCCGCCTTTGCCGGCTGCGTCACGGCCCTCGAACACGATCACTACTCGTTCGCCAGACTCTCGAACCCACGCCTGCATCTTGAGGAGTTCAACTTGCAGTCGATACTTCTCCTTCTCATAGGCCTTTCGCGACATGAGATTCCGATACGGGTAGCCGCCCTGGCGCCAACCCGGAGCGAGTTCCTCATCGTCGAGTTCTGGAATCGGGCTGAACTCAGGTTGATCCTGGTGGGCAATGAGCTCGGAAAGTTCAGCTCGCTCGTCGGCTGACTGCCCTTGTTGAAACGCCACCACCCAACGGAGCACTTCATCCAGGTCCTCTGGTTTTGAGTCGATCAGGATCTCGCGGATGGCGTTGAGCTTTGTTCCAAGCGAGGAGGCCTGCCCCTCGGCCACCAACGCAGCTTCGATACCTTCAGGGGAGAGGTCTTCGATCACATCTCCGTGGCTGACGGGAATCGTTTCCGGTTGATGATTGGTCGAGGCCTGTGGGGTCGTCAACGCTGCTCCTGGTTGTTCAGTTGCCGGATCGGTGATTTTGCCGTATCCACAGCGCTGGTGCCAGGGAAGAAGGTCACTTTGTCAGAGTCGGACCGGGACAGCGCTTGGAGCATTGGGCAGGCCTCTGGCCTAACATTCTTCGAGTGCGAAACTGCTTCGGCGGTAAAGAAACGAAAGGTAGCGGCAGGTGACTCGACCCATCACTGAGGCGGAGGTGACCAGTTTCTGGTCCGAGGGTGTGGTGGTGCTGCGCGGAATTCTTCCCACTAATTGGCTCGCTGGTCTCGACGAGGCGGTGGAGCATGCCATTGGCTCTGGCGAAACAGCGAACCTGGGCCCAATTGCTGGGGATTCATCGACCTCCTCACCGGGCTTTTACGCAGGTGTTGACCACTGGAAGACCAGCACTGCGTTTTCCGCGCTTGCGTTCGATTCACCAGTCGTACCCATCGTCGCCTCGTTGCTCCGTAGTCGTCACTTGTGGCTCTGGGAGGACAGCTTGCTGGTGAAAGAACCTGGGGCCCCGTTCGAGACAAAGTTCCACTCCGACGACGGCTACTTCCATGTGAGCGGCGAACAGGTCTGCACAGTGTGGATCCCGCTCGATCCAGCTGGACCGCATAATGGCGCCTTGCGATGGGTTCGCGGATCACACAACGAGGGTGTGTCATATCGTCCGAATCTCTTTGTGACCGATGAGCCATTGCCGCATACGGTTGGTTCTGTTGTTCCCGAAGTTGAAGGTTCCCCCGAGTTTGCCGATCGCATGGTTTCCTACGATCTTGAGCCCGGCGACATCACTGTTCATCACGCACGGACACTTCACGGCGCTCCTGCAAACGCGTCGACCAGTCGACGTCGAGCGGTGTCGATCCGCTACTGCGGCGATGATGCCCGCTACTGCATTAAGCCCGGTCTGTCAGTGAGGGAAGGCCTCGATGCCTCACTCGACGGCCATCCGGTCGGCCCGCCCATCTGCCCGGCTGTTCTGTCTGCAACGAGCTGACAGGCCCGATCGGAAGCTGAGGAGCCTCACTCGGTGCCAGCTGGTTGGGGGAGAATTACCTAGGGCTTTTGGTGAAGAATCCGGTCGCTGAGCCTTAACTACCTCGCGCCCATTGCCGATATGAACTTGGAGGAAGCACCTCGAACGATCCATCTACGAACGCCTGAGGAGGTTGTGATGAACTGGCCATATGCCATGAACGTTCCGACCCCAGCAGTGAACTGTGAGCAAATTCCGGGAGCAGCGCATGGCTCGCGTGCGTAGACCTCGTCGCTCCGTTGCGCTCCTTGTGGGCCTCGCAACCTTCGGCCTCGTTGGCGCGTCCGCTGCGAGCTTGGGGGGCATCACGAGCAGGAACCTCGGCGCGGATGCTGCTGCGGTCACCTCGTGTGACACCGATGGTGTCACCTTGGCGTTCACCAACACCTACGACGCAACACTTGGTCGATACCAAACCACGGCAGCGACAGTCTCAGGAATTGCAGCGGGATGTGCCGGCAAATCACTTGCTTTGACGTTGAAGGATGCATCTGGCGGATCGCTGGCAAGTGGAACCGTTCCGTCGATCGTTGGAACCTCTGCCGCGGTGAGTTTCACGAGCCCTGGGGCCAACGCGACACTTGTGGTTGGCGCTGCGCTTGTCATCACGGGGTGAGCGTTGTGAACAACAGCAATCAACGTGCCCAACCCCAGTGCGCAAGAGCGATGATTCTGAGCACACCAAAGGCACTGGCGATCCTTGTGTTGCTTGTCCTTGTGATGACGTATCGTCCCGCCGATGCTGCGTCGCTTGGAGGACTCGTCCCACAGAATCTGACAGCGGTCACCACTCCAGCAGCGACGGGAGCCTCCACTGTCATCGCTTGGGAAAACTTCAACGGAGCGAACGGGACCAACCTCAACGGAACCGTCACCGACGGCGGGACGAAGACCTGGGCAGTGAATCCTGCCGGTGGATCGTGGACGATTCAATCGAATCGAGCGCGATCAACCACAGCGAATTCCTCGTTGGTGGTAAATGCTGGAGTGTTCACACATTCAGTTGAGGCGACGCTGCTCCGCAATGGAGCAACCACCTTTGATGCTGGCCTCACGATTAACCGCAACGCTTCGGGCAATCGGTTCCTGACTGTGGAATGGACGAGCACTTCCAATGGCTCGCTCGAGCTGTGGCGGTTCAATGGAAGCTGGACTCAGGTTGGAGGCGTGACCAACCTGTATCCGGGTGGGATCGCAACCGCGCCAGCTTCAATCGTGTTGAGATTGACGTCTTCGGCAACTGCGTTGAGCGCTTCGATCAACGGGGTGGTGGTGGCGAGCTACACCTTTACTGCAGCTGATATCACTAACTTCAAGGTCGCAACTCAACAGCTGGCTGGGCCCTACCAGTGGACCTCGAACGGCATTGGTTTCGAGGACCTGCACGTGGACAATCCCTAGGCGGTTACCTTCGTACGAGCAATCTCGCCCCACGGCTGCAGCTCAAGCAGCTCACGGATCTGGATCTGCCCCTCGGACACCAAGCCAGTTGCGGCATCCACAATTCTCCAGTGCATCTGCTGTTGGTGGATCGGCTGTGACTCGAGGAAGAGACAGCGAACTTGGCCGGGTTCAAATGCACAGTGAGACTGAACCGCCTCGAGAAGTTGCTCGTGATGAAGGTGGCCATCGCCGAAGTTCCAACCCAAGACCAGACCAGCGATCATTTCGCCATCGATCATCTCGAATGCATCTGACCCGCGATCAGCAATCTCAGCATCGAGTTCCTCTAGATCTCGATATGTCTCGGGGAGAAGTTTGAAAAGCGCGCGGCCGTGAAGATGCATGGCGCGAAACGACCAGCCACGAGCCATGGTGACGTCGTAGGTGCCGGGTTCAATTTGGCCCTCGAGTTGAATCCGGTGAATCGGCGCTGCCTTGGTGATGTGCTCATCCAATCGCTCCATCATCCCGGGGCGAAACAACCACACCGACAACGCCCAGTTGCCTGCGTAGTAGCGCATTGAGGGCAGGAAGGAAATCTTGTCCGGGCGGAAGCTGCCAAAGACCGGCCCTATCAACAGCACGGCAAGGATCGCCCCGATGACGAGTGGCGAACTGATCGACCAGAAATGAACCTCGGCATGTGCGCCAAAGAGCACGAGGCCTGAGTAGATGAACATGATGTTCCACTCCAGTGGGACACCCATGGGAATGCTGAGAAGGATGTTCAGATGGAAGAGGACCATGACGACGAGTGCGATGGTGTGAATCGGACCGGTGGTCGTGAAGGCCAGCACCACGGGGAAGAGGTACTCCACAACGGTGGCACCATGGGCCAAGGTTGCGGCGAACTTGGAGCCGCGAAGGTCATTGGGGAAGTCGCGGTAGAGCGCTTTGCGAATTCGTTTCGACCTCATGATCGGGCTGTTCGATTGCATCACTGCCATCACGTTGGGGAAATGGTGATTGAGCTTGGATGTCGCCGCACCGATCCACAGCATCAATTGAATTGCCTTCGCCCCAGCGAGCACATCGGTTGCAGACAGGAATACCACCATCGTGAGCAGATAGTGCTCCGATCGTGCAGCAAGAAAGATGGTCTTGTCTCGCAACCCCAATATGCACAGCGTGACAATGATGGGGATGCACTCGCTGACGCCGATCTGATCGGACAGCAATGCTCGGACCAGGAGGCCCAATGTGGCTGCGTACAGCCCAACATCGACCCAGCTTCTCAGGTGCCCGGCGGTGAACGGAACCCAGCGAAAGGGCCGCAATCGGACCGTTCCGGGGCGTAGCCAATGTCGAAGAGCTGGGAAGAGCGGCTTGTAGTGCCCCGTGAGTGGGCCGCAACCGCATCCGAGACCCATGACCTCAAACATCAAGGTCCAGACCACCGCCTTTTGAAAGGCCACTGGGTTCGACCACCACTCAGATACCGAGGTGGGCCCACCAAGCGAAGGTGTGAGCGCGGCGATCCCGAAAAAGACACCTATGTAGAAGCAGATTTTGAAAACGTAAAAGATGTACACCACGTCAGGTGCACCGAACCCCTGGGTGCACCAGGTAGCGCACATCATTCGGAGGCGTTCGGGATAGCTCTGCGATCGCCATTCATCCAGATCGAAATCTGGCGCGTCAGGCTTCATCAGACCCATGCGATCTCCTTCCGAGCATCCACTCCCGCTGCTGCCCCCGCAGTTCGACGATGCTACCGCTTTGCCGTCGGCGCTGTTGCTCACGATCCGACCTCGTCGTAGCATCGCTCCTAGACGTCGAGTGGCCCACCGATTCGGACCACGGTCAGCCGTTCGTCCAGAAGCCGACCGCTGTGTGCCGCAAGTGGGAATCGCGGGCGGCTGAGATCACGAAAGCGAGTTCACAATGACTGCCACAGAGATCACTGCCAACGAGAAGGCTGCGCAGGAGGATTCTCCTCGCGGCGTCAATGCCGAACGCGGCAGCTTCACCCCCTTACCAGCCAGTCTGACGGCCAGTCGGGTGCGCGAACTGACCAATTTGGTTCGGTCCTCGGAGGTCGCGCCTGCGGTGACCACATACGCTCCATTCAGTGGGGCAGTGCTCGCTGAGCTTCCACAATGCACTCCCGAGGATGTGCTCGCAGCTGCTGAACGCGCACGTGTGGCTCAGCGCTCGTGGGCCGCTCGAAGCATTGAGGATCGGGCAGCTGTGTTTCTCCGACTGCACGACTTGGTCTTGGCTGCGAGAGATGACCTCATGGACATCATCCAGGCTGAGAATGGCAAGGCGCGGCGCGATGCATACCTGGAGGTCGCCGACGTTGCGATCACCTGCCGCTACTACGCTCGAACTGCGGCGAAAGCGCTGGCTCCCAAAGGTCGAACCGGATTGATCCCCGGCCTGACCCAAGTGGAGGAGCTTCGCCATCCAAAGGGAATCGTCACGATCATCTCTCCATGGAATTATCCGCTGAGCCTGGGGATCGGTGACACCATCCCAGCGCTGCTCGCCGGTAACGCAGTGGTTCAGAAGGCAGACAACCAGACAGCGTTGACCGCCTTGTTCGCCCTTCAGTTGGCTCAGAAGGCAGGGCTCCCCGAAGACATCTGGCAGCTGGTCCTGGGCCGTGGCAGCGCGATTGGCGATCCGCTGCTCGACATTGCGAACTATGTGATGTTCACGGGGTCGACTGCTTCTGGTCGCAACATTGCTGCTGAGGCCGGTAGACGACTGATTGACTGTTCGCTGGAACTCGGTGGCAAGAATGCAATGTGCATCCTCGATGACGCCGATCTCGATCGGGCCGTCGAAGGCGCAGTCCGCGGGTGCTTCTCCTCAAGTGGGCAGCTCTGCATTTCGATCGAGCGGCTGTACGTGGCCGATGCAATCTACGACGAGTTTGTGCCGCGATTTGTGGAGGCGGTGAAAGCCCTGAAGATGGGAGCGAGTTACGACTTCAGCAACCAGATGGGAACCCTGACCTCGTCTGAACAGCTCGACGTGACTCGCGAACACGTAGAGAATGCCAAGAAGGCTGGTGCCACCGTTCTCGCTGGCGGAGTTGCGCGACCCGAGATTGGGCCGTTCTTCTTTGAGCCCACCGTCCTCACCGACGTCTCTGAGAATGCGACCTGTTTCGCTGAGGAGACCTTCGGTCCGTTGGTCTCCATCTACCGGTTCTCAACAGACGCTGAGGTCATTGCTCTGGCCAATGACACGAGTTATGGATTGAACGGGAGTGTCTGGAGCCGATCAGCCAGTCGGGGCACTCAGGTAGCAGCTCAGTTGCACGCCGGCACCGTGAACGTCAACGAGGCCTACGCCGCGGCCTGGGGGAGTATCGATGCGCCCATGGGGGGGATGGGAGTGTCTGGCATGGGACGTCGGCACGGCATTGGCGGCATTCAGAAGTACACCGAACTCCAGACGGTTGCGCGACAACGCCTGATGAACCTGGCGCCGCCATTGGAGCGCCTCGGCGACGAAGGCTTCGCCGCGGTGATGACCACCTCACTCAAACTGCTCAAAACACTTCGTTGGCGCTAGGGGATACTGCCATGTCTATTGAGGGGGACGCACTGAGCCAGACGAGCTCACAGGATCGGAAGATCCCAGTTCGAAATGTCGCGTTTGAGGAGTCGCTTCACGGGCTTCGAAAGAACTTCTCCGATGGCGACTTGATCATGAGTCACATCGTCGCGTCAATGTCGAGCCTGTTTCCCGACGGGGAGGAGTTCTTCGTTCGATCAGTGCGCCACTATCGCAAGGAGATCACTGATCCCATTTTGGCGGAACAGGTCAAAGGGTTCATCGGTCAGGAAGCGATTCACGCGCGAGAGCACAGGATTCTCAACGAGAAGCTGGCGGAGCTTGGCTTCAAGACTCGTCTCGTGGCGAAGCTTGGGAAACGGAGCCTTGATCGCCTGGTAGTGCCAGAGGTGAACCTTGCGATCACCTGCGCGTTTGAGCATTTCACGGCCACCTTGGCCGGGTTACTCCTGAGTGACCCTGAAGCTCAACAAGCGATTGGCGATGAGCCGGTGAGAAACTTCATGCTCTGGCACGCGTTGGAGGAGTTCGAGCACAGGTCGGTTGCTTTTGATGTGTATCAAGCGATTGGAGGCCGAGAATCGCTTCGTGTGGCAGTGATGCGCAAGATCCGTAAGGCCTTCATTGTCGGCACCGTGACGCGAGTCGTTCTCGGCCTGCTCGTGGATCGGGACACCTACCGCTGGGGAGTGTTGTGGCGCAGCATTCAGCGCCTACGTAGCTCGCCGTTGATGCAACGAAGCGTCTGGGAGGAGCTGAAGCGCTACGACCAGCCCGACTTCCATCCAAACAATGTTGATCTTTCGTCACTTGAGCAGCGATGGCGCGATGAGCTTTTCGGGTCGGATTCGGCGAGGCTTAGCGGGTTACTGGCGCGACAGTAACGATTGGGTTGAGCGCTGCGTTGAACACCGAAATCACCGCGTCGGCGTGATCACCAACTGATTCCTCGCCAAGTTGCACCACTGAAACCAACAGGGAAAGAAGCAGGGCAACAACTCCGTTGCCCACGAGTTCGGGCTCGATATCGGAGCGAACCGTGCCGTCGGCTTGGCCCGCTGCGATCCGTTCGCCAACCACGCGCCGAAGTTCCTGCAATGCCGGCATGTCTACGAGCCGTGGTGCCAACCCAGGTTCGAGACCGGCGAGAACCCTGCCTGCAAGGGGATGGTGGGCTACTCCTTGCAGGAGTGTGGTGAACAGGTGCAACTGCCACTCGGGCTGGTCTCGATTGGACTCGGCTGATGCAAGGCCAGATGCCATGAGCTGCGTGACGTCCTCGTCGAACGCGGCCAAGAAGAGCGCTTCTTTGTTCTCGAAATAGGCATATGCGACGGTTCCGCCGACGCCAGCCTCTCGAGCGATGTCGGTGACCGAGGTGCTCCGGAAGCCGTCTCGCCCGAAGCGGGAAATCGCGGCGGCAAGCACTGTGCTCCGTGTTTGTTCGCC
>DORQ01000318.1:24725-33213 GCA_003514205.1 Acidimicrobiaceae bacterium | reverse complement strand
CGTGTTTGTTCGCCACGTGTTTGTTCGCCACGTACTGGCGCTTCATGGTGGCTGATGCTCGGAGCGGTCCTCGACGGGCCCTTTAGTTGCTGTGTCACAGGTCACGCCTTAGTGGAGGGAAATTGAGAGATTTCCTCAAAGTCTCATGTTAGGAATATACTGACAATTCAGATGTCGACGCCAAGGGGACTGCGATGAGCACAACGGAGATTCTAGACACAGACACAAAGACGGCGATCGGCGATCAGCCACGCCAGTCAAGCGCTCCCGAACGGGTCATTCCAGTTCGCAGGATCTCGTTCGAGGAATCGTTACGTGAGCTCCCGAAGCTGTTCGCTGGGGGAGATTTGATCGCTGGCCACCTGATTGCCGCATTGTCGGCGGTCTTCCCCGATGGCGAAGACTTCTTCGTTCGTTCGGTTCGGCACTATCGAAGCCAGATCGTCGACCCAGTTCTCGCCGAGCAGGTGCGCTGCTTCATTGGCCAAGAGGCAATCCACGGCCGAGAGCATCGAGTCTTCAACGAGCGTCTCGCCGAGTTGGGCTACCCCACTCGCCGGGGTGCAGCGGTTGCTCGGAAAGGACTGTCGAGGCTCAAGAACCCCGAGGAAAATCTTGCGGTCACTGCGGCACTTGAGCACTTCACGGCGACGATGGCTGAGGTCCTGATGAGCGATTCTCGACTGCGTGACGAAGTGGGCAACGAGGCTGTTCTGAATCTGCTGCTCTGGCATGCACTCGAGGAGTCAGAACACAAGGCGGTTGCCTTTGATGTCTATCGGGCGATTGGTGGCAGCGAGAAGATACGCGTGGGTGCGATGAAGCGAATACGAATTGTGTTCGCGGTGGGAACCACGTTCCGAGTTCTTCTCGCCCTGATCGTCGATCGAAATACCTATCGGCGGGGCGTGCTAATCAATTCGATTCGGCGCAACATCAAGTCACCGTTGCTGAAGGGTTCCCTGTGGTCCCGGCTCAAGGAATACGACGCAGCCGATTTCCATCCCAATGATCGCGACACCACTGCGCTGGAAGAGCAATGGCGGGAGCGACTCTTTGAGGAGGCTGGCGCGGCGTTGGGTTCTGGCACCGCGGTGCTGTCCGGTGCAGCAACTGTTTCTGAAGCTGCCACTACCGCGATCTCCGCATAGGAGCCCGCCGAGATGACTGCCACCATTGATGCCGATGCGCCGGTCCCTTCAGCAAGGGTTGGTGAGTCACGTGATCGAGCCGATCATGTCGAACACCTCGATGTCTTGATCATTGGCGCTGGTCTGTCGGGCATCGGCGCGGCGCACTACATCGCTACTGAGTGTCCCTGGGCTTCGTTCGCGGTGTTTGAGGCGCGGGGCTCCATTGGGGGCACGTGGGATCTGTTTCGGTACCCCGGTATCCGCTCCGACTCAGACATGTTTACCCTCGGCTACTCATTCAGGCCCTGGGATGGCGAGAAATCGATCGCCGATGGTGAGTCAATACTCAACTACATCAAGGCAACGGCAGCCGAGGACGGCACTGACGCAAAGATCCGCTTCCATCACCGGATCCTGTCGGCAGATTGGTCAACAGCTGATGCTCAGTGGCGCGTCACTGCTGAGCGGATGAACCCTGAGGATCCTGAGGCCACGCTCGTGGTCCAACTCACCTGTGGATTCATCTTCTCCTGCGCCGGTTACTACCGATACGACCATGGCTACGAGCCGGAGTTTGAGGACATCGAGAAATTCGACGGGACTGTGGTCCACCCACAACATTGGCCTCAAGACCTCGACTATGAGGGTAAGGAAGTCGTGGTCATCGGGAGTGGGGCAACTGCCATCACGCTGTTGCCGTCAATGGCAAAGCGGGCAGGCCACATCACCATGCTGCAGCGGTCGCCGACCTATGTGATGACGCTTCCAGAGAAAAACCCCCTCGCAAACCTCATGCGTCGGGTGATTCCTGCTCCCCGAGGTGGCCAGGCTGCACGTTGGTGGAATGCTCTTGTGACCCAGGGGATGTATCAACTCAGCCGACGCCGGCCAGCACTGATCAAGGCCATTCTTCGAAAGGGCCTTGAGAAGCAGCTTCCAAAGGGCTACGACATCGACACGCACTTCACCCCTCGCTATAACCCATGGGATCAGCGACTGTGCGTGGTTCCAAACGGCGACCTCTTCAAGGCGATCAGCAACGGCAGCGCATCGGTGGTGACCGATCACATCGAACGTTTCACTCCGACAGGCATTCTGCTGAAATCCGGAACTGAGCTCAGTGCAGACGTGGTGGTGACCGCGACTGGCTTGGAGTTGCTTTTCATTGGGGGCATGGAACTGACCATCGACGGTGAGCCCATCGATCTCTCAAGTCGGCTCACCTACAAGGGCATGATGGTCGAAGGCGTGCCGAACCTCGCGGTTGCAATTGGATACACCAACGCGTCATGGACCCTGAAGTGCGATCTCACCTGCGGGTATGTCACGCGGCTTTTGAACCATATGCGCAACAGTGGAAACCGGCAGTGCACGCCTCGCAATCTCGACCCTGAAACTGTTGCCAAACCGCTTCTTGACCTCACTGCTGGTTACACCACTCGGGCCGCGGACCGACTTCCCAAGCAAGGGAGCAAGTTCCCTTGGCAGGTTCACCAGAGTTACTTGCGGGACTATCGGGCGCTGAAAAGGTCAAGCATCATTGATGACGCTATGCAGTTCACCAACCCAGGCAAACGCTAAGGCGATCAGGCGGCCGCACTCGTGCGTGGTGCCCACGGGTGCATCGGGCGCTGCAGGGTACGCTGTGCCAACTGCAAGGGGGAACCATGAGGGGAACGGATCGGCACATGGATCAACGAGGTTCAGGAGCAGGACGTCGTGTACGCCCAGTTGGTCGTGTATTCCCAGCTGGTCGTGTATTCCCACCTGGAAGAGCGGCGTTCGCGGTCGTATTGTGCACGGTGCTTGTTGCGCCAGGGTGCGCCGAGTCCAAGAATGGCAGCGGCGCTGATGCTGACTCAACCGGGAACTCCAAGCGGTCTGAGGGCACCACAACGACCTCGTCGGTACCGACCGACACATCCAGTTCGCCAGCCTATGCAGAGCCAGGGCCGCACGCCGTTGGGGTCACGAAGCTGGCAATGGCCGATGGTCGATCAGTGGTCGTCTACTACCCAGCAGATCAGGCTGCCACTGCCGATAAGCCTCGGGCAACGTACCTTCAGACTGACGGCATCCCAGCCGATGTGCTCGCTGGACTACCTCAACCGCCTGAGGGCACCGACCTCACCGTTGAGCTACCAGCGTTCCAGGACGTTCCCGCGGATCCTGATGGCCCCTTCCCGCTGGTGTTGTTCTCCCATGGAAGTGGCGGGTGGAACGGTGTGTATGGGCTGCCGTTATCGGGCCTTGCATCCTGGGGGTACGTGGTCGCCTCGATCGATTTCGCGGAGTACGGGCTGCTCGCGTCGTTTGGCGGTGGCAGTGGGGTGGACCGGAGTGCACTCGGAGTGGTTGCACTTGGTGCAGCCGACCTGTTGATTGCTGAGTCGGCGAAGCCAACGGCTGTGCTCAGCGGATCGGTGGACGAGTCGCGTATCGCCGGTCTTGGTCACTCGGCAGGAGCGGGCACCATGTTTCAGCTACTCGATGACCCGAGAATCTCTGCAGTGATTGGCTGGGCTCCAGTGCCGCCAAGCGCTCCCTCGACCACGGGTACGCCGACGATGATCATTGCTGGAGCGAGTGACATTGCAATCACACCCGATGAGGCTAAGCAGGCCTACGACCTGCTCCAGGCGCCAAAGCGCCTCGTTGTGATCAACGATCTCGGCCACAACGCGTTTGGTGATTCCTGTCTCGCAATTCGTTCGGGCACTGATCTCATTCTTCTTGCGAAAGACCTTGGCCTGCCAATTCCTGATCGCTTGCTGGATTTGGGGAGAAACGGTTGCGGATCTGAGGATCTCGATACGGAATTGGGGTGGACGGTCATTCAGCATCTCACCGTTGCGCAACTCCGGTCGGCATTTGGAACCGATTCCGACCCGGTCGGGCTTGGCGCTGGGATCACCACCGCATTTGATGGGGTAGAGATGACCTATGAGTTCGAGGAGAAGTAGCGCAACTCATGGGAGCTGTCGGAACAGTTGAGCTTCAGTCACCTATTGCACCTCGACGACTGTCGTTCGAGTCGGCCCTTGCGGAGTTGCCCAAGGAGTTTGCTGCAGGTGGCAATGTCTTTCACTGTCACCTCAATGCATGCCTCTCTGCGGTGTTTCCCGATGGCGAGGACTACTTCGTTCGGTCCGTGCGGCACTATCGAGGGCAGCTTTCCGATCCCGTTCTCAAGGGACAAGTGGCCGGCTTCATTGGGCAGGAGGCCTCCCACGGGCGAGAGCACCGGCTGCTCAACCTGCGCCTCGCTGAACTTGGGTATCCGGTGGAGCGGATCGGCAGGTTCTGTCGGTGGGAGATCAAACATCGTGAACGCGTCATGTCGCCTTCGGCGAACCTTGCCGTTACTGCCGCAATGGAGCATTTCACGGCGATCATGGCAGAGGTGTTGATGGCGCCCAACGGCGCCAAGGAGTCGCTGGGCGCCGAGGTGCTCCAGAATCTCTTCCTCTGGCACGCCCTCGAAGAATCTGAACACAAGTCGGTGGCCTTTGATGTGTTCCGAGCGATGAGTGGTAAGGAGCGACAACGAGTGCTCATCATGAAGGGGACCCGACTCGGCTTTCTGTTTGGGATAACAACCATCGTTCTGCTGTCAGTCCTCAGCGATCCAAGGAGTCGCGAGAGGGGCGTGCTCAGATCGCACTGGCGAGAATTCCGAACGGCGCCCCTCTTTCGGCGTGAGGTGTGGAACGCACTTCGCGAGTACGACGCTGCTCAGTTCCACCCGTCGCAACGCGACACCACCTCGAGTGAGCAGTATTGGCGGGAGCGTCTCTTCGGCCCGACTGGTGAGATCTCAAACTCCTCCTCGTCACATCAACAAGAAGTACAACTATGAAGCTGTTCAAAGGAGCTCAGCGATGAAGCAGTTCAAAGGCAAAGTAGCGGCCATTACTGGCGCAGGTTCGGGAATAGGTCGCGCACTCGCGCTGGATCTGGCCTCGCGTGGGTGCCATGTCGCCCTCTCCGACATCAATGAGGAAGCGCTCGCGGAAACGGTCTCGCAGTGCGAGGGCTGGGCGGTCAAGGTGACCTCACAACGGCTCGATGTTGCCGACCGAGATGCTGTATTCGAGTGGGCCTCAAGCGTGAAGGACAGCCATGGAACGGCGAATCTGATCTTTAACAACGCCGGAGTTGGCCTGAAATCAAAGGTGGCCGCGACCACCATGGAGGATTTCAACTGGTTGATGAACATCAACTTCTGGGGAGTTGTGTATGGGACGCAGGCGTTCCTTCCCATTTTGGAGGCATCTGGCTCAGGGCATGTGGTGAACATCTCCAGCGTGTTCGGTCTGGTGAGCGTTCCCTCGCAGTCGGTGTATAACGCGGCGAAGTTTGCAGTGCGGGGCTACACCGATGCGCTGAGGATGGAACTCGAAATCGACAAGAGCTGCGTTTCTGCGACGACGATCCACCCCGGAGGGATTAAGACCAATATCGCGAGGAACGCTCGCACCGATTCGAGCCTGCCCCCAGCGAACCCCGATGAGTTCGACAAGTTGGCGAAGACAACTCCTGAACAGGCAGCAACTCAGATTCTCAAGGCCGTGCAACGCAACCGCCGGCGTGCCGTTATTGGTCCAGATGGGCGACTCATCGATCTGCTGTCGCGGCTTCCAGCAGTTGTGCCTCAGAAGATCACCATCGCCGCTGCTCGGAAGGAACTTAAGCGGTAATGCTGATCGAGGTCTGGTCGGATCTGGTGTGCCCGTGGTGCTACATCGGCAAACGCAATCTTGAAGCCGCCCTGGAGCAGTTCGAGACGACCGAGCCGATCGAGATTGTGTGGCGGAGTTACGAGCTTGATCCACACGCTCCTCTTGATCAGAGGATCGATCTCATTCCTATGTTGGCCAAGAAGTATCGATGTTCGGAGCTGCAGGCTGCTGAGATGATGGAACGGGTTTCCGAGGCGGGCAGGTCAGTTGGACTTGCGTATCGATTCGACCTGGCGAAACGGTGCAACACCCTCGATGCCCATCGTCTCGTTCATTTCGCAGCGGCGCAGAACCTCGATCAACCGGCGAATTCGGGCTCGGGTGCCGGGGCCCTACTGGACCTCGCCTCGCGAATGAAGGAACGGCTCTTCTTTGGGTACTTCTGCGAAGGTCTTGACCTTCGAGATCCAGAGGTGCTTGTTGGGTGCGCCGCAGAGATTGGCTTCGATCCAGCTGAGGTTAGGGCGATGCTTGCCTCGGAGGACTATCTGGCAGCGGTGCGTTCCGACGAACATGAGGCGCGACAACAAGACATCACGGGCGTCCCCTTCTTTCGGGTCAACGGCGGGGTTGGTGTCAGCGGGGCCCAGCCGCCAGAACGACTGCTCAAGATGCTGCGCAAAGCTGCACTTGCGCCGGAGGCATCAGCCCCACAGTGCTGATCTCAGGCAGGTCTCGATGTCCTAGGCTCATCTCATGCCTGTGAACCATGCCCAGTTGGAGCGATCCGCCCTATGTGACTTGCTGGCAGAGCGGGGACCGCTCGCCGAAACGCTCTGCGAAGGCTGGACTACTTGTGATCTGGCAGCGCATCTACTGATTCGCGAACGGCGGCCCGATGCCGCATTGGGCATCCTCGCCGCACCACTTGCTGCGCATGGTGAATCGGTACGCCAACGAGCAGCACAACAGCCGTTTGAGAAGATCGTGGAACTCATTCGGTCTGGCCCTCCGTGGTATTCGGTCATGCACCCCGGGCCAATCGACCGTGCAGCGAACACGCTGGAGTATTTCGTTCATCACGAAGACGTTCGGAGAGCGATCGATGGTTGGGAACCTCGAGTCTTGAGCCCTGGGCTGGATGCCGAGCTCTGGAAGATCCTGTGCCGTATGGGCAAAGTACTTGCACGTAAGGCGCCCGTTGGGGTGATCCTTCAGGCTCCCAACAGGGTTCCCGTCACCGTGAAGTCAGCTGCCTCGATGGTGACGTTGAATGGTGAGGTTGGTGAACTGGTCATGTTTCTCGAGGGGCGCCAAGCCCATACGCGGCTCGAATTCGACGGCCAGGATTCTGATATCGAGCAACTGAAATCGGCGTCGTTCGGGATCTGATTTCGGCCTGGCTTCGCCCCGGCTTCGGCTTGGCTTCAATCGAGATGAAGTGAGATTGGTGTGCCCGTGACCGTTGCTCCGGTGACGGTTCGTGTGTCTGAGGGGGCGCCCGCACAGCTCAGCGTTGCGAGCGCGACGAACGCGATCTCAGTCGCTTCGATTCCCGGCTTCTGGCGAACCGCTGCGCCGTCACGGTCCTCATCGAGTTGCCACCCCCGCTGGGCGAGGGCCTTGGCAACATTCTTCGCCCTCGACACGGTGAGGTCGGTGAAGCGAACCCTCAGAACGAGGTTTCCAGTACTGCTGCAGGTAATGACGAGTCTGTGCCACGCGTCAGGAGCAGAAACGGTTGCAGCGACATCTTCGTTGCGTTCGATTGCATTCGCTCGGAGCGCGAGGATCACGTTCGCCAGGATCCCCACGGCGTCAAAGTCGGAGAGGTCGACGAGCACTGGTTCTGCGGAGGTAGTCATGGGTTCAGCCTGTCATGTTCGGGCCCGGCGCATGGACATGAATGAGCCGCATCGACATCTTGTTGTAGCCGCAATAGCCTCTCCCCCGTGATCGAATCGACTGCAACACTCAACGGTGCAAGAAACGTCAAGCTCCACACGGTGGACTGGCTTCCAGAGGGAGAGCCAGTTGCAGACCTCGTGCTCGCCCATGGGTATGCCGAGCACTGCGCTCGATACCGCCATGTCGCCGAGCACTTCTGTGCGGCTGGAGTTGCAGTCCATGCGCTTGATCACCGCGGGCACGGCAAGAGCAGCGGAATACCCTTCGGAAGCGTGGATGACTTTGGGCTCCTCGTTGATGATCTTCTGAGTCGAATTGACCAGGTTCGGACCGACCGGCCCCTGTTTTTGTATGGACACAGCATGGGCGGACTGGCCGTGGTTCGGGCACTCGAAAGCGGCAAGGCCGGCAAGATTGCGGGCGCCATCATCGCCAGCGCCTTGTTGGCACCAGCCGAGGGGGTACCTGCCCCGCTCATCAAAGTGGTGAACTTGTTAGCGAAGGTGGCGCCCAACCTGAAGACCATTGTGTTGGATGACTCGACGATCTCACACGACCCCGCGGTTCTGGCCGACTACAACGCCGATCCGTTGAATTTCCGTGGCAAGATCACGGCGGGCACAGGAGCCCAGATGAATATCGCTCGAGTTGCAGCGGTAGCCGAGGCAGGGAGAATCACCGAGCCAGTGCTGTTCGTTCATGGAACCGCTGACAATCTGACGGCCCCCGCTGGAACAGTCACGGTCTTCGGCACGGTAGGTTCCA
>DORQ01000318.1:3240-24467 GCA_003514205.1 Acidimicrobiaceae bacterium | reverse complement strand
TCTTGAGCACTGCGGTTCTTGAGCTCGCTGAACTCTCCGTTTCACAAACTCGCTGTTGCCGAGCTGCTGGGTTAATGGGATTGTGGTACACAACGTCCAAGCACCTTGAGCGGGTGGAACGCACGGGCGAATGGGGGAGCGCAGGACAATGAGGGCTACACACAACTTCAGGACGGACCGAAGACTGGCACGCAAGATGGCTGCTGCCGTCGTGTTTCTTGGATTCCTCGGCGGTGCATGCGCCTCAGAGCCGCCTCCGGTCCCACCAGCGAAGGACGGTGGTTTCGATCCCGACCTTGGCCAGCAACCCTCCGAGGCTGTTTACGCCGAGCGAGGACCCTTCGCGGTGGGCGTCACCACCGTCGAAGTTGAGCCCGGTCGCGACATGGAGATTTGGTATCCAGCGAGTCCGGCCTCCGCTGTTGGCCTCGCTCCTGAGGTGTATCACATTCGCGACTTTCTCTCGCCGGAACTCTCGGCCCTGTTGGCACCCAATGTCAACCCACCATTTGTTACCGGAGCCGTGCGTGCTCTGCCGGTCAGCACTGCCGGGCCGTTCCCGTTGGTCCTGTTTAGTCACGGCACCATGTCGTATCGGTCGCAGTCCTCAACCCTCACCTCGCACCTCGCCTCCTGGGGCTTTGTGGTGATGTCGCCCGACTATTTCGAACGCGGTCTTCAGTCGCTCCTCGGAACGGCCCCGGCGCCCGCCAAATCCAACGCGGCGATTACCGACTTGGCAATGACGGCAATCGAAGCGGCAAACGCTTCGGGTCCGCTTGCTGGAGCGATCGATACGAGTCGATTGTTTCCGATCGGGCACTCCGCTGGCGGGTTTCAATCCACCGAACTTGCGGGCACCAGAACTGATGTGCAGTCGTGGATTGTGCTGAGCGCAGGGGTGAACCTCACGCCAACTATCTTCAACCCATCGCCAAAGGTCCCTGCAGCTCTCGGAAACGCCTCAAAGAACGTGATGTGGCTGACCGGCGAGATTGATGGCGTGGCGCAGTTGCCCTCCGTTGAAAACGGGTATCGCTACAGCGCCGGCGAGCGGAAGATCGTGGTGATTTCTGGTGCGGGTCATAACAACGCAGTGACTGACATCTGCGAGATCGGTCGCCCAGAGGGTGGACTGATCGGGCTTGCTCAGTCTGGCGGGCTCTTTCTTCCGGACTCGGTGATCAACCTCGCCCAGAACGGGTGCATCGTGCCGCCAAACAAACTCTCGCCCGACGTCTGGCCAATTACACATCACTTCGTCACCGCGGAGCTTCGCTACCGCTCGGGGCTGGATCCAGTACCCGTCGGGCTGGGAAGCGGTGTCGTCTCAGCCTTCGCGCCAGGTGCTGTGACCTACCGCCACGAGGAATAGAGCGCACCTTCGGCACTGCCCGAAGTTGACCTGAGGATGACTTGATCCCATCTGCAGGTACAGTTGGACGAAATCATTTGATGGCCTCGGTTGGTAGCACGTCGCTGAGGTGGGGGAGCCAGCGTGAGCAACGTCATCTCGTTTGTAAAGAGGCATCCGATCGGCAGTGCTGTTCCGCTCCTTTTGGTCGCTGGCGCGCTCTACCTGACTCGCGATGTAGTGAAAGTCGCGCTCACCGCCGACACGCCAGTCGGTGATGCCGTGCCTCAGGCAAAGCCGTTGGGTCAGCTCGGCAGCGACGAGTTGCTCTTCCGTATCGATCCGAACCAGTCGAGCGCAACGGTTGTGGTCGAGGAGGAACTCGTCGGTAGTTCTGTGGACAAGGCAACCCTGGTCACCCAGGCCATGTCTGGAGAGATTGCGCTGAACACCGAACGAGCAGCCGACTCGCGCGTCGGCGAAATCCTCGTCGATGTTGAGCAATTGACAAGTGATAACCGACTTCGAGATCGCCAGATCCGGGCCAACTATTTGGAGTCCACGAAGTACCCGATCGCGAGGCTCAGCGATGTCAAGCTCTCTGGAGCACCAAAACGATTCGAGCAGGGAACGAAGACGCAGTTCACTCTCGTCGGCGACCTGAAGGTTCACGATGTGACGAACCCAGTCACCTTCGATGTGAACGGAGAGTGGGAGGGAGATCAGCTCCGCCTGACAGCGAGCACCACGCTGACCCTCAGCGAGTTCAAGATTGGCCCGGTTGCGCTCGCGGGCCTGGTAACGGCGAAGGATACCGCCACACTCGAATTGAAGATCCTCGCCAGGAGTGGAGACTCCTTCGAGGCACCGAAGGCCCTCTCGGAGGATCCTGGCTCAAAGCAGGTCACCGCCCAACTCGCTGGTGTTCCTTCGTACTCAAGGGATATCAAGCCCATCCTGGAATCCAACTGCGTGTCCTGTCACGGGTCGGGTGAAATGGGGTCGCATCTCTGGGTACTGAACGAGGCTCATGATGCCGCGGCAGTGGCAGACGGATTGGCCACTGTCACCACGGCGAAGTTCATGCCGCCGTGGCCAGCGGCCCAAACCAACGTGCCGTTGCAACATACGCGAGGGCTCAGCGATGCCCAGATTGAGGCCTTCGTCAACTGGGCCAAGGCAGGGGCACCGCTTGATGTTGATGGATCCCAACCGCTGAAAGCGGCGGAGGACCCGTCGATGGTGACGATCGACGACGACCTCACGATCACGTTCGACGAACCGTATGCGGGCTCCACCGACGTCAAGGATGACTACCGCTGTCTCATCATGGACCCGAAGCTGACGACGACCCAGTACATGACGGGCTACTACTTCACTCCTGATGCGAAGGCCGTTGTGCACCATGTTCTGACCTACAAGATGGATGCCGCCACTCGTGCCGCGGCCGATGCGAAAGACGGTGCTGATGGTAAGCCCGGCTGGAGCTGTAGTGCCGGAGGATTCGGCGGTGGTGGAAACGCTGGCGGGCAGGCAAGTGCAGCTGGGCCGTCTGGCGCAGCTGGGCCGTCTGGAGCGACAGGGCCCTCGGGCTTGGCCGGACAGGAGAACCCAGTTGGGCAGGGACAAGCTGTTCCTCGAGGGCCACTCGTTGCGGGTTGGGTTCCCGGCCAACGCCCTCTGCGATTTGCGCCAGATACTGGGTTCAAGCTCAACCCCGGTGACTATTTCATTTCTCAGATGCACTACCACTACGAGACCGCTGCTCCCGAGGATTCCTCGCAGATGACGTTGTCGTTGGAGGATGAGCGTCCTGGAATCCAAGAGCTGAGGACTCGTGAGCTGGTTGGGCCAGTCGAGCTTCCGTGTCCGGCTGGCTCCACCGAGGCGTTGTGTGATCGCGACGCCGCCATGGTTGAGACCTCCGAACGTCTCGGCGATGCTTCGATGTTGGCCAATGGTCTTCACCGAGTATGTGGCACGGACCCCGCCTCGCTTGCCGCACAAAGCGATGGGATTACAGCCACCACAACTTGCACCTTCAACATGCGTCAACCGGCATCGATTGTCGATGTGCTCGGTCACATGCACGTCATCGGGAAGAGTTTCACGATGAAGCTCAACCCGGGCACTCCCGAGGAGAAGGTGCTGCTGGACATCCCTCGCTGGAGTTTCAATTGGCAGCTGAATTATCAGCCAGTTGAGCCGGTGAGTGTGAAGCCTGGAGACAAATTGCAAATCTCTTGCACATGGGACAGGAACCTCCAACCGGGCCGACCACTGCGCTACATCTTCTTTGCAGAAGGAACTTTGGACGAGATGTGTTTCGCGACGATCACGACGCTCCCTCCGAAGCCAGCTGACCCAGCAACGCCGTAGGTACCTCCCAATATCGGTTCATATTAAGCGTGGTGAATCCTTGGGAAAACCTTCCCGACCTTTGACCACACGTACTCCCCATAGGTTCCCTCAAAGAGCAGGGGATCCGCACCGTCCCAGCGTGAGGGCAGTGTTTGGTGAGCTGAGCTCGTCGCTGCTTCGGCGGGATGGTCGAGAGGCATCACCCGCGATTCCCATCCAGGGTCAAAGAAGAACGGTAGGGAGATTCGGCTGGTATTGGCAAGGTTCCTGACTCGATGCGGGGTTGACCGATAGCGGCCACCTGTTGCTCGCTCAAGCATGTCGCCGAGGTTGCAGACAAAGCTGTTTGGAACCGGATCGACCGAGATCCATTGCTCGCCGACCCGAACTTGTAGGCCTGGGTGCCCGTCTGTTGCGAGGAGGGTGAGGAGCCCGTAGTCGGTGTGTTCGCCAACTCCCCAGCCGTCTCGGTGTGGCGGGTAGATGAACGCTCGAAAGAGGATCAGCGGATCCTCGGTGAGGTGACGGAGCTGGCCGTTGACGCCAAGAGCATCATCTAACGCGCAAATAAGGAGATGTCCAAGGGAGGTCAATTCCTCAAGGTAGCGACGCACGGTTGCTCCAAGGAGTTCAGGAACCTCGGGGAACATGTTCGGACCATGCATGGGTCGGCCATGCGCCTGTTCGGGCGAGCACTCGGTGCCGAAGTAGATGCCCTCCTTGTGGTCTGCAACTCCCGAGGTGAGTTCTCCTCCGAGAGGAAACCATCCGCGCCACGCAGAACCGCTCAGCGGCATCGCGATTCGAGCCTTCTCTTCTTCGGGAAGTGCGAAGAACTTGCTGCAGAGCTGAAGCAGGGTATCGACGAGCGCTGGGTCGACCCCATGCCCAGTCACGATGAAGAATCCCCACTCGCGGCAGGCTTGGTCGATCGCTTGGATGACTTCCTCCCGGTTGGGCGCCTCGTTCACAAGCGGGGAAAGGTCGATCACGGGAGGGTGGTGCAATTGAGACACGCTGGAAGCCTCCCAGTGTCGAATCCACTTCGGCAAGCGGCAAGCGGCAAGCGGCAAGCGGCAGGCTGCAGGCTGCTACGCAGCAACCAGCGTGGGACCAGACTCGGTTGCGCCACGAACGCTGAGTATCGCCCAGAGCGCTCGTCGGAGCTCGCAATCCTGTTCGGGTGAACGTTGGTTCACCAGCAGGGTGCCTTCCACGATGTCGGCCTGCACTGCGGCGAATGGACGTCCAACGACACGTATGGAGATGGTGCAATCGGCAGGATCGGGCCGCCGTGCAATGGTGCGGTCGAACTGGGGGAGCGAGGGTGGGGAGCGGAATGCGGGCACGATCAAGCCGAGCCGCCGGGCTTCGGCAGCGACAATCCGAACTGACTCGGCGAAGCGAACTGAGGAGGAGGTTCCCATGGCCCCATCGTCGCATCGACCACTGACACTGAGACCATGACAGGTGGCGCGTCAGTGGCCGGGCGACGATCCCAGCATCGATCTGGAACTCAGTCCTGCTGTTGGTGTAGCCAAGTAGCTATGCGATATGAGGGCACGATGTTTCGACCACCGAGTGAGCACGATGCCTACATCCTGCAGGCGACCATCGGCTGTTCCTGGAACAAGTGCACCTATTGCGCCATGTACATCGACAAGGTGTTCCGAACGCGACCAACCGAGGAGATCCTTGAGGACATCGCGATGGCTCAGGCACGGCTGGGAAGTGGGGTCGAGAAGGTCTTCGTGGCCGACGGCGATGCGCTCGTCATGTCGATGGAGCAGTGGGAACCACTACTGAAGGCATGTCGCGCAGCGTTTCCTCGGCTGCGGCGCGTGAGCTGTTACGCAATGGCGTCGAACATTTTGGCCAAGACAGATGATGAGCTCGCAGCGCTTTCGGAGCTTGGGCTCAAGATGCTCTATGTCGGACCGGAGTCAGGTGACGACGTCACGCTCGATCGGATTGCCAAAGGCGGTACCGCCGCAGATCATGCGCTGGCCGCACAACGTGCGAAGGCTGCAGGTATGGCGCTGTCGGTGATCTTCCTGTTGGGTGCGGGCGGAGTTGAGCGCAGCAGTCAACATGCTGTCGAATCAGCCCGACTCGCTACCGCGATGGATCCCGAGTTTCTCTCCGCGCTCACGCTCACGGTGCTCGATGGGACACGGATGGGCGTTGCGCAGAGGAAGGGTCGTTTCGAACTGCCCGATGTGAACACCCTGTTGGGAGAACTGCGAACATTCCTCGCAACCGCTGAGCTGACAAACGCCGTGTTCAGAACCAATCACGCGTCGAACTACTTGCCGATTGGCGGGAGGCTTCCTCAGGATCGCGATGCAATGCTCGCAGCCCTCGACGCAGCGTTAGCTGGCGAAATCCGGCTTCGGCCTGAGTGGGCCCGAGGGCTCTAACTCGCACCCGGTCATCTGCCATGCTGCTTTGCACCTCCGGCCACTCGGGTGCTAGTTGCCAGCGACGTCCTTGACGAAACCGACGATCGCAACTGCGATGAGCAGGAGGCCGGAGAAGATCGTGACCGCGCGATGGTTCTTCGTGATGAGTCGAGTGAGGCGTTGCTGAACCGGAGCAGCGAGCAGCGGAGCCAGCACGAGTGGCCATCCGAACCCGAGTCCGAAGAACAGGAAGTAGGTCAGCGCGTCGATCAGAGCGCCCGACCCTTGAACTCCGCCAAGGACGAAAGCTGAGATGATTAAGGGGCCAGTGCAGGGCAGCGTCATTGGTCCGATCGACACTCCGTACAGGAACGCCTGGAGTGCCGCCCCGCCGCTCGAAGTAATCGGGCCGACCTGCATCCGTACAAACGGGTTCTTGTCGAAGAGCATCGCGACACCAAGGATGGCGACTGCCGCGTACATCACCGGGAGTGAGTAGGGGAGCACGTCTGCAAAGGGAGTTCGTAGCAGGTGCAGCAGAAACCCGATGCTCAGCATTGCTGTCAGGACCCCTGCCAATACCAGCGCTCCCATCCATCGAACCGACCTCGGCGTCGCGCCATTCTCGAGCCGTGAAGCAAGCATTACGAACAGGCCTGGGTAGAGCGGAAGCATGCACACGTTGCCAATGATGGCGGCGTTCCCCAGAAGGAAAGCCTCGAAGTACTCACTCATCTCGGTGCGGTCCTGTACCTAGCGTCGGGCAAGCGGTCGAAGAGGAGGTCAGAGGAGATGCGTGGCGAGCGGTCAGACTCGCACTGGTCTCACCCGACTTCGGCAAGTCGATCGGCAATTTCTTGGGGCGACTCGAAACCAGTTTCGAGTTTGTCTGGGGTGCCCGTGGCATCGATAACGAACTTGGGTGTTGCGGGCGGATTGAGCGAGGACTTCCCGAACGCGTCGTCGATCGCTCCAAGCATTTCCGGCGACATGACGACGAAGCGGATGTTCTTGAAGCCGTTCTCTTCCGCGTAGTCAGCCAGGTCGCTCGCGTCGAGTTCGGTTTCTACGCTGAGAGCGACGAACACGGCATTCTCGCCTGCGGCTTTCGCTGCCTTTTGGGTATCGACGAGCTGCTTCTTGCAGTTGGAACACCAGGTGGCAAAGTTCTCAACAAAGACGGGTGTTCCCAGCAGATCGGCGAAGGCGAAGGAGGCCCCTGAGGAATCGGTGAGTTCGATGGTCTGCCATGCAGCCAACTCGGCTGGCGCCTGGGTGTCCTTGTCTGCGCCAGTTGCTGGTTCGGTTGTTGACGTGTTGGCAGAGTCTGCACCGGCGGGAGCCCCAGTAGTGGAGGGAGCGGCCGTGGAGCTGGTGTTGCTGTCTGACGCTGCTGTTGAGGTGGAGGTGTCTCCGTCCGCGCAGGCCGCGAGCAATTGCGTTGCGCAGATTGCCACAACTGCGAGGCCTTTCACTCCCAGCGGTCGTCGGCCATGTGGTTGACTGCGGCGCGGAGAGCGGAGGGGGGCAGACCGCTGGAGTTGCGGTGAGTGTGTCTGGGATTCCATGGATCGTCTCCGTCTCGATGTCCAAAGTTGCTGTGCGGAATGTGCCAACGATTCCGTGGCCGGTGGGTGGCTCGGTGGCTGGTTTCCTGATTGGGTTGCTCGTCGAAATCTACAGGTCGACGTGGCCAGCCAACGGCGCACTCAGCATAAGTTTCGAGGACGGTAATACCTCTACCGCCCTGCCTCTGCGGGCGGGACCAAGCTTGCTCTCCTCGCCACCTTCATAGAAATGGCCACGGCAACACAGATCGAACCGAGGCCGATGAAGAGGTTGTTCCGCCAAGGAATCACCACCTCAGACGCGGAGCCGATCGCGCCGATTCGAATTGCCAGTGCGCCCAGGCCAGCCCCCGCAGTGAGGCCGATGGACGCTGCAAGAAATCCAACCGCTGCCGCTTCGCCCCACACCATGTGGCGAACCTGTCCGACTCCGGCACCAATTGCGCGGAGCATCACAAGCTCTCGGCGACGCTCCAGGGTTGCGAGGCCAAGGGTGGCAACAAGCCCGAGGTATCCGATTGCGGTCATTGCCACCAAGATGATGGTGAGCACATTCAGCACGGTGTCCACCACCGATGCGTTGAGTTCACCGAAACGTTCCGGCGTGTGCACTCGTAGAAAGCCGAATTCGCGAGCGAACCTTCTGATCTCTCGGTCGATCCGGGCATCGTTGAATCTCCGGGACTGAGGCGTGTCGGACCAACGCACTAGACCAAGCTCCAACGTACCTACCATTGCAGGCAGAATCGCCGTGCCCCGGTCCAGCACAGCTTCGCCAACCAGGGCCGTATTCCGGTACGTGGCAACGATCCTCAACGGCACCGTGTCACCGGAAACTGTGACGAGCGTTGCACTGTCGCCAACGCCAACTCCGAGTTGGGTAGCCAACTTGAGTGAAATTGCGAGTGGCGAACCCTGCCCGGGCGCGCTCTGCTCTAGAGAGTCAAGACGTCCCGATGTCAGATCAAGGTCCGTCAGAGCCGAGAGGTCCTCGAAGCTAGTGACCGTTGGTTGGTCAACCGCAGATCCGGCGATGAGCAGTTGGCCGTCCACTGAGGAGATGCCAGCGAACTCGACGAACCCACTCGCCGCAGCGAAGGCTTCCTCGACAACGGTTGGTGAGACCCTGAGCACTCCACGCCGTTCCAGATAGAGGTCGACATCAGCGGAGGATTTGAACTCCTGAACAACAGCGGCCCGCGTCGAGGCACCAAGGGTCCCAACGATTCCAACGAGGAGCAGAGCAACCATGAGGGTGGAGGCGGAGCCAACAGTTCGGGCAGGACTACGTTTGGCGTTTCGCATGCCGAGCCTCATCGAGATGCCACCGATTCGGCGCAGCGCCAGTTCAACGACGGCAAGGAATGGTTGAACGATCCACCGTGATGCGCTGGCGAGCGCAACGAAGAATAGCCCTCCCGCAAGGACCAAGAGCAGGATCGATGTCCAACGCGGAGATGGTGGGAGTTCTGTTGCGGCGAACCCAGCTGCCCCAGCAAGAGCGAGGGCCAGAATCGGCACCGACAGTCGAGATGTGCGTTCTGCGCCAGCTCGGGAATCCGACAATCCGGCGATTGGATCGACTCGGCTCGCACGGAGGGCGGGTACAAGCGCGCCAATGGTCGATACCCCCCAGCCGACAGCGCAACCGGCTATTGCCATGGTGGCTGTGAGGTTCGGGTTCAGATCGGCGGAGCCTTGGCCGACGAACTTGGCAGCCCAAAACCCGAGAAAGGTACCGAGGGGCAACCCCACCAGAATTGCTCCAGTTCCGATGAGCAGAGACTGGCGAAGCACCAGCCACAGAACCTGTCCGCGGCTGGCACCCAGAATTCTGAGGAGGGAGAACTCCCGCACGCGTTGAGCAAGCACAACTCCGAGTGTGTTCACGACTACGAGTGCAGAGATGGCTGCGCTGAGGAGTGCGAACGCGGTGACGAGTTGTTGAATCTGACTGCTGAGCTGCTGCACGGTGTGCTGTTCGGCGGCTTCGCGGCTTTCTGCTGCAACAACGTTGACTCCGCTGGGAAGGGCCGTACGGAGTCGGTTGGCGAGTTCCCCTGGTTGTTGGCCTGGTAACGGGGTGACAGTGATCCGATCGACTCTGCCCACTGCATCGAGAAGAAGCGGCGCCGAATCTGGGTCAAGAATGACATGTGCACTTGCTAAGGCGACGGCGCGGGGGTCAATCGGTGGTGCAATGGCCGGCGCGGTGCCGGTTGGTCGTCCGAGAAGACCAACGATCGTCACGCTGCGAGTTCCAGTTGGAAGGACGAGCCTGGTCGACGTGAAACCAACGTCTTCTGCTGTCAGTCCGGCTACGGCGAGGCCACCTTGATCCACCGCGATTTCGTCGGGCCCGCTCGGTGCTCGCCCAGAGATGATCTCCCAGCGTTGTTGCGAGTAGGTGGAGGAGAGCAGAACTCCACGGAGTGCTGCGGGACGCTCGGGTTGCGCGTCCTCGGGAACTCGGAACGCGACGGGTTGATCAAAGCTGCCTTCGGCGAGAGCGACCCCCGGTTGGGCCCGGACCTGGGCCAAGAGTCGGTCGTCGAGCGCAGTGGCTGTGGTGACGGAATTTGTCTTCGCGGCAATCACTACTGAGCCGGCCGGAAGCGCCTCGAGTTCTGCGGTGAGGTCGGCCGCGGGGAGCAATAGCCGGGCCATGTGAGTCGAAAAGCCGAACCCGCCGACCGTGAAGGTCACCGCTATCGCGATGGCGAGACCAAGCCAGACGTATCTCCCGCCCCGATGTGCAAGCTCACGCCGAATGAGGGGAGCCGACATTGCCAGAGTGTACTGAGGAAGACGATTGAAGGGTTCGCGGTCGCTTCGAGGCTGGAAGCGGGCTCAGGTTGGACCTGTTCAGGTTGGACCTGTTCAGGTTGGACCTGTTCAGGTCGGGTTGCTCATGGGCACCAGGTGTGGGGTACCGGCGGCGACACGGAATCCGGCGAGGCGAGATTCGGCAGGCAGTTGGGAAGAGGTCTTCAGCGCGTCGTCAAACCCGAAGAATTCGGTATCGACGGAGCCTCCGGTGAAGGTCATCAGTGTGTATCCGCGTGAAGACCCATTGCTGTACTTCACCTGTGTTCCGGGGTTGGGATCGGTCGCTCCCGGCGATGTGACTGAGCCGACTGCGAACTCGACTCCTGCTGACCCGGCCCCAGTTGCGGGGTCGTACTGGCCGGGAACGAATGGGATGTCCATTGCCCGGAACTTGTGAATGTCGCCAACTGCGACGACAAGGTTTCCTGAGCGTGAGGCACGAAACGCATTGATCGCTCGAGTTCGGTCTCGCAGACCCCAACCGCCGCCTGTCTGTCCAGCAACGTTGGGGCCGAAGTTTGATGGGGATCCAAGAATGACCCAGGTTGACTCGGCTGCACTGAGCGTGGCGTCGAGCCATTCGGCTTGGGCACGGCCGAGGTACAAGTCGCCATCGTCGGGCTGGGGGAACAGGTAGCGGCGCTGACGATCTACGAGGACCAGCGTCGCGAGAGATCCGAATTGCAGCGATCGGTAGGCAACGTCTCCCTCGACTCGAGTTGGCATCCATTCAGCGTGGGCTTGTGTGGCAAACCCGACGCGTTGGAACCAATCACCTTCGGTTGCTGGGGTGTGGTTCTGGGCGCCCCCAGCTTTGGGGTCATTGGCGAACTCATGGTCGTCCCAGATACAGATCATTGGGTGGAGTCGATGTAGTTCCGAGAGATCGGGATCGGTTCGGTAGAGGGCGTATCGGCGCCGGTAGTCACCAAGGCTGAGGATCTCGCCGAGCGGGTCGAGTGCGCGATGGGTGCCGTAGGTGTCGCCGAACCCTGCGCTGGCGTGTTCGTAGATGTAGTCGCCGAGGTGCACGACTGCGTCGAGATCGGTTCTGTTCGCTAGGTGGCGGTAGGCGTGAAATGCTCCCCAGCCAAAATTGGAACAGGCCACGAATCCCAGTTTCAGCGCTGAGGTTGGCCCAGTGGGTGCAGTCTTGGTTCGGCCCACAACAGATGTGCCCTGTGCGCTGATGAAGCGGTAGTAGTAGGTGGTGCCTGCGGCGAGGCCAGTAGGAATGACCTTCACTGTCCAATCGCGCTCGGGGAGCGCCTGCACCTCGCCGCTTCCCACGAGATTGGAGAATGACTCGTCTTGGGAAATCTCCCAGCGGACTGGCACAGCGACTGTTGCCAATGAACGGGTGACGTTGGTGGAATTCTTCGCTCGTGACTTGGAGCGCGCCTTGGACTTCCGTGCTGGAGCGGGTGCGGCGCGAGATGTCGTGACGAACGCGATGCCCGGATCATGGCGCGTCCACAACACGACCGATTGAGAATCGGGGTCGCCTGAGGCGACTCCGTAGCGGAAGGGCGCAGGGCTCGATCCCGTGGATGGTGCGCAGGCAGCCAAGGCTGGCCCGGCGAGGCCCACCATCGTTGAAGCCTGCAGAAAGGTCCGTCGCGAAAAGGCCATAGCTACCCATTGTGCTCCACCGGCGCGGTTTTCGGCTTGCGGGTGGGTTGATTCGTTTCGGAGGTGCTGGCGAACTCTGCAGCTAGGTGGTGTCTGGCGGGTTCGGCTTGATCTGATGGTGTTGCTGGCCAGGGAGTTGTTGGCCGGTTGGTGTGGTGATGGTTATGTGGCCGTTTCGGTTGATGCGTATGTTCCAGCCGGTGCGGTGGATGATGCCGTGATGATGGCGGCAAAAGAGGGCCATGGTCTCGACGTTGGTTTCGCCGAGGTCTTTTGTCCATTGGTTGATGTGGTGGGCGTCGGTGTTGGTTGGGTGTGCTTCGCAGCCGGGGAAGACGCAACTGCCGTCTCTGAGTGCGAGAGCCCGACGCTGGTGAGTATTCGCACTTCTGATCTTGCGACCCATGTTGAGCGGGACTCCGAGGCTGTTGACGACGATGGGGTACAGGTCGGTGTCGCAGCAGAGGGCTTGGATATAGGAGTCGGTGAGTTCGAGGCCTCGGGGAGTGTACACGCGGTGAGGTTCGGCGGCGTTGATGACGAGGGTGATCTCGGGTCGGGTGGGGCGGCTGTAGAGGCGTGATTTTCGGAGCCCGCCGGTTCCAGTAGTAGGGCCATTGCTGTGGGGGTTGGCTTCGCTTGATTCCTCGGAAGAACTGGTGACCGAACTATCGGAGCAGGGCTCGCCATTGGTGTTGTTTGCTTCAGCGTAAGTTTCGCTGGCGTTGGCTCGTCGGCAGATCTCAATGAACGCGAGTGCCCGAAGCGTGGCCCGGGGTGGGATTGGTGCCGGAGGAATGAGGTAGTTGTTGTCGTTGGCGTACTGGCGAAAGAGCTCGTCGGCCACTCGGTCGATGGTCTGGATCAGCGTCTCGGCGATGCCGCCGGTGAACGTGGCGTTGAGCTGTGTGGTGCCATCGAAGTTGGTGTTGAGGTAGAGCTGGTTGGTGTTGAGATCGTCGTTGGGGTTGTGGCCGCCGTCTTGGTCGATGAGGTTCGCCAGGGCGTTGATCTGTTGTTTCCAGCGGTTGAACACGGTGCCTTGGGCCATGTTGATCATCTGGTCTTGGATGGCGGCGAAGTCGTTGATGATTCGAGGGTTCGCCGCTCGGCAGATCACTGCTGCATGTTCGAAGGAGATGGTGCCTTCGAGTACTGCTTGTTGGACCGTTTCGAAGTGAGTGCGGAGTTTGAGGCCAGTGTTGCAGCGGGACTTGGTATGCGCGGCAGGGGTTGCGGTTTCGTAGGCGACCCAGGCTTGGGTGGTCATGCCGAACAGTCGGTCGCAGGTGCCGCGGGTGTGGAGTTCTGCGAGGGTTGCTGCTTCTGTGATGTCGAGGTGGCGGCGTGTGGCGGCGAGGGTGCGGATCGTGTCGAGGAGTTCGGTATCGGTGCTGTCCACGAGGGTGGCGGGGGCAGTGGTGTGTGGGCCGGCCACTAGCTGCTGGAGATCGAACATGTGTTCTAGTGTAGTTGACGGTCCTGACAATCTGGGCGCGAGGAACAACAAATCCCGAAACAATTTCCCCCGAAGTTGGGGAGTCGCAGACGCTGCGTGCCCCCAAGCGGGCAGATTCGTCACGTGAGGAGCGAGTCCTCTATTCCTTTCAGCACGCGATCGATGGCCGGACCAGCATCCTCAGGTTCGGTGCCAGCGAGCAGCATTGCGAGGCCGTGAACTGCAGTCCACGCAACCAGCTCGGCGCCGACTCTTCGATCAGCGATTATCTGGCCGGCCTCGACGAGTTCATCGAGGACGCCAACGAGCACGGCGAGGGCGTCGCCGTCTGGGTCGATCTCGGCAGCTGTATCTCTCTCGCACATCGGGTCGGCCGGCGCGGTCGGGTCGGTAATCTCTGCGGCCCCAGCGAACAACGGTCGGGGAGCAAATGCGCAATCGATCAATCCGGGTTCCTCGAGTGCGAAGAGTATGTAGGCACGGCCTGTGGCGCGGAAGCGTCGTCTGGGGGAACGGTGGCGGTCTCGAGCGGCCGCTATTTGGTGGGCCAGGTCCACACGACATCGTTGGGCGACCTGAGCAACTAAGGCGTCTCGATCTTCGAAGTGACGGTACGCGGCGGGTGCGCTGACTCCGACTGCGCGGGCAGCTGCTCGAACAGTGACGGCATCGGCCCCATCGCCGCGTGCGAGTTGGTAGGCGGCCTCCAACAATGCCTCGCGAAGATTGCCATGATGGTATGCCATGTTGACATTGTAAACATACACTGGCAGAGTGAGTGATGTTTACACCATTTACATGCGAGGAGAATGTCGTGACAAAGAAGATCAACATCGGACGACAAAGCACTGACCCTGAGGCCGAGGCGATCGTGTTCATGCTCGGCATGCGCATGAACCGCCTTCGATCGATTGGCCAGATCGCTCGGACGGGAATGGCGATGGGCCGGATGTTGACTGAGCTTTTCCGCTCAGGCGATCTCGGATTGTTGTCGGCTCGGACCTTCGTGTCCGGCCGCGATGTGATGGTGGTGCAGTACTGGCGATCAGCGGAGGAACTACAGGCATATGCCCGCGCTAGCGACCATCAGCACCTTCCCGCTTGGAAGGCGTTTAACAAGGCGGTGAGGAACTCGGCCGATGTTGGCATCTGGCATGAGACCTATCGAGTCTCGCCCGGTATGTATGAGGCGATCTACGTCAACATGCCTTCCTTTGGACTCGCCGGAGCGACCGGTGGGCCCCAGATCATCGGCGCTGGACGCCACAGTGCTGCTGCTCGATTGGATGGCGTAGCTGACGAGCCGGCGTTGGATCCGACTGCGGTTTGATCCGATTACTGCCTGACCTTTCCGCCGGCCGCCGCATCGCTGCAACCGCCTAGCCGGGTGAGACCGTGCTGATTGTGTGAATCAGATACTGAGTGGCATCGACGAGATTGCCTCCTCCCTCCACACTTCCCCAGAACATCGGCTCGGGGATGTCGATGCCGGCCAGCCCATCAACACCGAGGACGTGGTATCGAACGAATCCCGGCGCCGGGTGCGTTCCAGGATTGGCGTCGAGATAGGGAAGCACCTCATGCTCGATCACGCCGAGGAGCTGGCGGTTGGCGTCTCGGACGATCTCGTGCTCACCAGCTCCAATGGTGCCGCCACCAACACTTGTGTACATCGATGTGGTGTCGTCGCCCAACGCCACAATGGCAATCCATTCGCCGTCGGAGGGGATGTCGATCACCACGCCTTGCACCTTCGGGTGGCGAGATGGGGCCAGGAGCCCTGCTTGGACAGCACCAATCGCCTGGGCTCTGAGGCCCTCATACGGGTTGTCTCCGGCCTGGGACTGCGGCTGCTTTCGTCTGAACATGGTTTGAGGATTGCACAGATCAGGTATCTCCTGTCGTCGATTCCTGGCGCCTCGTAATTGGAGCGTGTGGTCGAGCTTCCGGACCTAGGCTTTCTGGCCATGGAGGGCAAGCGGGTCGTCAAGGTGATGTGGGACTACGAGGCGTACCCGTTGTGGGTGGCTGCAGGAAGGCTCGGTCAGGCCAGCAGTCGCGGGGTTCCCGTTTCAGTAGATCTCGCGGCGGATCTCCAGTCGTGGTCCGACAACATGACCTCCCTGATATGGGGTCGGAGCGGCCCCGACACTCGGAAATGGGACAGTCCGGATATCGAAGCTCTGTCAGCTCTGAATTCTGAGGGGCGAGCGTTGGCACAACGAGTTCGTGCCGAGCTGAGCGATGAATGGAAGGTCGAGTATTTCGACGAGGAAACAGACGAAGTGAATGAGGTTCTTGCCCTGCCTCGCCCGGTTCAGAAACGTCACGGAGGCCTATAGCTCTCAACTCCGGGAAACGCACAGGTTTGGTTGGGACTCAGGCCGATTGCGACTAGGTACTGTCTCCTGCTGACTGATCTTCGTGCTTGTCCCTGAAGTCGTGCCGAGTCTCGTGTTGAGATGGTTCAAGGCCTGTGGAGATTCGGCGAAGGATTGCTGCCATAGGAGTTGCGGTGACTACTTCACGGTACGTTCGGGCATGGCCAATCTGAAGGTCTCTGCCGATAACCCTTGCGAACCCGTCGGGCTCATGACTGTGGCTTATGTCTTCGAGTTCATCCTGCTTCTCGTGTTTGGTTGGGCCTCGGTGCTCCTCTGGGATGTGATTCTTGCCCTCGGTTGGATAGCCGACCTCGTGTTGGTGACGACCGTGTCTACCGTGATCTCGGCAGGACTCGGGCTCTCGTTCTTTCGGGACCCGAAAAAGCGCGGATTTCTTGCAAGGTGGCCGGTCGCGTCGTTCAGCGGAGTCCTGGCTGTTGGGCTTTTCCAATCCCGGACCTTCCCAAAGGGTTCATCCGCCCTGGGAGTGCTCCTCCTTATGGCCTCCTCTGGGTTGCCGATGCTTGCGGCCGGCCTAGCGCTCATCAGAATCGGGGTTCATCGTGCTGACAGTGTGGTCTCGCTAGTACTCCTCCTACTCCATGTGCCGATCTACGAGCATTCGTACGAGCTTGCCACGCTTGGTCGCCATGGCGAGGTAGCGCTGCTCGAAGCGCACCTCAAAGCGGAGGGTGAGTACCTGATCGCTCACCCATCCAGCGAGCTAGAGAACCCGCCAACTGGCACACCGATGCTCCTCCGGGAGGGCTCAGGCCAAAGAGTAGCTGTTGCTTGGCTGCAGACCCGTTGGATTCTTCATAGCTACGGACCGGTCTATGACCCAGAAGGGCTGCTGGAGAATCGAGATGCGAGAATGGCTGGGAAGTCCGCTTCTGCGTGGAATTGCGGACCGCTAATTGAGGAGTGGCGCTGGTGCGAGATCGGGTAGGCCCACTCGAGTCGAGTGCTTAACTTTCCGCAGATTGAACGGTCAATACGTTGGGATATCGAACCGGTACCGAGCGGCCACCTGGCCAGTAGAGCGGTATGCGACGAGTTCTACTCGGCCTGCTCCTCGAACGGCGCAAACGAAAGCCCCAGTTGGTGACTCGACCTTGCGGCGATGGTTCTCTCCGGCGTGGACAACTTCGATCGCGTCGATGTTCGAACCCACTACCCCCCCCAGATCGTTGATGCGGTTTCACCCTCTCCCGACTCTGTGTGAATCCCACCCGGCAGCAGCGCGTCAGGTTCTATCTCGGGGCGCCGAAACGGAGGGTCGAACCATCCTCCACCCCCGGACCCTCCAGTCGGTTCCCAGCCCTGAGGCGAGGGGAGAAAGAGTCGAACCTCCGAGCAAATAGAGCTAGGGAGACTGGGTTCGTCCTCCTCCATCCATTCCACTGACAACACGGCAGCGATGTCGGGCCCGACCCATCGCGAAACCGGTACCGAGATCCCTTCCTTGAAATGAACAGGTGGTTGCGGCAATCCCGACAGCAGAGCGGTGAGCGCCAGTTCTTCCCAGTGTTCTTCATTCCATTCAGCGATAGACACTTGGGACAGTCTCGCACCCGAGGTGCCCGAGGTGGAGGTACCGCAGATTACGCTGTTTGATTCCTCAGTACGCGTTCTCGCAGCAATCTCGGATACCCACCGAGGATCGTGCCCGATACTCCGGTGTTGAGCAGCTCTTCGGTGGCGCCGTAGATAGCTGGCTCGGTCTCGGGTTGGTAGGTGCCGAACGCTCGATCCCAAATCATTGTCTGGCCGCCATAGTTCTTGTCGAGATACTGGCGATTGGAGCCGTGATGCACACGGTGATTCGACGGAGTTGCTAGCCAACGGTCGAGCACCCCGAGCTGGCCGATCAGCTGCGTGTGCTGAAGTTGGCCCGAGATCAGGCCCCAGGCTGCCATTGCGGCATAGATCGCCGGCGGGAAACCGAGCAACGGGGCCCACAACCCGGTGAGCGGTTTGTAGAAGATCTCGGTTGGTGGCATCCGGATCGCTGTGGTGAACCCGAAGTCCTTCGCGGAGTGGTGCACCACGTGTGACGCCCAGAGCCACGGCATCTCGTGCTCGGCCCGGTGCACCCAGTAGTAGGCGAAGTCGCCGACCAGGTAGTACGCAACCCACGTGAGCGGATTTCCGATATCGAGGTGCCAGGGTGCCCAAACCTCGTAGACCCAGGTGTACACGGCAACGAGGCCTGTGGCACCTCCGATGGCTTTCGTGGCGAACCAGATTGAACCAACTGCGGCGCTCACCGCCGTTTCACGGGCGTCGATTCCGATACCTCTCCAACGGCGCAGAAGGAGTTCGGTGACAACGAGGACAACTCCGGTGACGGCGAGGACGGTGTAGGCGATCGGCATACGCTCATCTTCGGTGCAGTCGATCTTCGCTACTACTGGGTGAACCCCCTAACGGTGGCTGGGGGTTTTGAGGGCATTGTTGGCCCAGCGTGGCTGAGTGAGTGGATCTCGGATGCCGCAGTGCAGCGATGCGCTATTCGCTATCGAAACCAAACGCCCGGGGGTATCATCGCAACCATGGCATTCGCTCGCATCACGGTCGACTCTGAACACATGGGAGGCGTGCCATGTATCCGGGGCTTGCGGTTCCCTGTGGCAACCGTCATTGCGATGCTGGGCGACGGGATGACCAGCGAAGAGATCCTGGATGAACACCCAGCCCTGGAGGCAGCTGACATCGTCGAGGCACTCAAATACGCTGCACTAGCCGTTCAAGAACGCGAGCTCCCGCTTCGTCTGCCGGCGTGAGATTTCTGCTCGACCAAAACCAATCCCCCAAGCTTGTTGCGCTGCTCGCAAGTGCCGGACATGACACGGTGCATGTTGGAAACCTAGGTCTGGGCGAGGCAAGTGACGCTGAGATCTTCGCGGTAGCGGCCGAGCAAGACCGAGTGATCGTGTCAGGCGACACTGACTTTGGCGACCTGCTCGCTGAGACAAATAGCTTGAAACCTTCGGTGATCCTCCTGCGGCGCCAGGACCGACGGCGCGCACACCAGGTCGCGGCTTTGCTCCTGGCCAATCTCGGTCCAGTGGGTGCCGATCTCGACGCTGGCGCAGTTGTCGTCCTTGACCAGGATCGTGTGCGGGTTCGTCGACTCCCGTTTCAGCCCTAATGCCTTGGTGCGTCAAAAGTCGCCGCGATTCCTCCCCGCGGGTCGCCGTTGTAATGGCAACTCAGTCGCTCGCCTTCTTCGGAGTGCATCCTTCCTGCTGTTGAAGAACGAGAGAGTCGAGGAGTCACTCGTGCTCCTGGAGTGGGCGGTGAACCGATCGGACTGAGCCGGAACGCCCCGGACTCTCGGCGAAACCCGTGACCTGTTCAGTCGTAGGCCGGGCATACTCAAACCATGTCCCGAATCCGTGATCGAAGTCGATCAGCGTGGCAATACCTCGTCAGAAACCCATTGCGAGTCCTTGAGGCATTGCTCCTGGTCAGTTGCTTTGGCGTTGCGATTTGGTCGGAATTCGCTTCTGACAAACCCGACTGGGCGTTCTGGTGCTTTATGGGTCTAGGTCTGGTTTGGTATGTGCTTTGGCTACGGCGGTGGCTACCTGGGCAGGATTTCACCAAGCAGTCCTGGTCCGACAGATTTGAGGAAGGCAAGACGGCGGCATCGAATGACCGGCTTTGGTTCGCTGCCCTGATACTCCCCCTTTTCTCGCCGGTATTGGTATTGCATGGATTCGCGTCCTCGGAGCGTGTTGATGCGTGGGGCGTTCTGATCATCCTCCTGCTTTCGGTTCTGGTCTTCGGAACTGCCGTCAAGACCCTCGACGCACGAATCACGAGCCGACGGCGGTAGGTTGAAGTGCGGCGTCTATCTTGCAGCGCTAGTTCCTGTGAAGCACTCCGCTGGTGGGTACATCATCATCAGATAGTCCCCGACCATGGAGGGCTGGAGTGCTGCTCGTTGAGCCTCGGGAGCTGAGTCGAGTTTCCAACCCTCCGGTAGATCGATGACTCGCTGGTCGTCCGTCGTTCTAGGTGATCGATAGACGAGTGCCCTGATGGATCCAGGCGTGGAGGTTTCCGACCACACACCGTCGACCGATAGGTAGTCAATGCGAGCGGGATCTTCGGGGACGCAATAGGTTGGAATTGGCCGAGTCCTTGCCTCGTGCGTCTGCGCTGCGAGGTAGCAGCGGGTGCCCGACGCGAGGATCAGCGCAAGCATGATCAGCAGCCGTAACCAAAGCGGCTTGCCTTTCAGCGATTTCCCTAGCCTGCGGTGCGGGGGTTGCTCCTGATTCAACGCCGGTCTCCGCATCGTGTTGGCGTCGGCCAGCTGGTTCTTTTCCATGTCATCCGAGATCGGTAGGCGGCGGAGAGAATCTGAACCCTGAGCCAAACGCTTCGCCCGTCAGCTCGGCGATATCGACGGCGGCGGCCGAGAGTGCTCGAGCCGCTCTCTCGAGATCGTCCACTGTCGACACGCTGACAACGACCTGGGAGAGGTCGAGCCAACAACTTGCAGACACCTCTGGGAGCCCGAGGCCGTCAATATCGCCGGCGAGCCGAGTGGCAACTAGGAGGCGACTGCCCTGCTGCCCAAGCACCGACAGTTGAGCCGAGTCGTACCTGTAGTGCGAGAAGAAATAGACACTCGCCTCGAATCCGTTCCAGTCGTGGCGTTCGAACTCGAAACCTTGCATCTTGCGCCACGACCCGGGACCATCAGTCACCCAGTCCACTACGACGTTCGGGCTGACAGTTCCGTAGTCTCGAACAACCTCGGCGAACTCGACCTCGAATGACCAGTAGAAGCGGGTGGGCAACCCGATTGTCGGGTTGTCGAACAGAAGCCCACCCCAGCTGCCCCCGACGGGATGAAGCTCGTCAAGCGATACTGCGTCGCCGTCGCCATCTTCGGGTGAGTTGTTCTCGGGCACACCTGGAGCGTACTGGCGACATGTGAAGTCGACTTGGTCGAACTTGCGGCGTCCTCGCGGCTCGATCCGGCTCGTGTCCGCTCGCGCACGGCGCACCGTCGGCACGGACCGTCTAGCCTGAATGGCGGGTCAAACAAGGGGGTGTAATGGGTAGGACTCGCAAGACCGTTGTCGCACTGGCTGTCGCCGGTTCGTTGACCACAGGGGCAGCATGCACGGGGCCGCCACCGTCGGAGGCGCAGGTTGGAGGTGCGATCGTGGGCATCATCCAAGTCATACTGCTCTCGATCTACATGTCCAATGGCGG
>DORQ01000318.1:0-3084 GCA_003514205.1 Acidimicrobiaceae bacterium | reverse complement strand
TTCAGCGGCTAACCGGCAAGGCGGATTGGTCAAGCAACGAGGGTGGCCGCTACTCAGGCCACAGTTGCGGGATGACGCACGTGCCCCGGTCCTCGGCGTCGATCCCCGGTCGAACCGTACACTTGACCCGGCATGAGTGGACTTCCTGACCCATCCCGATCCGAGTCGCGAGCGCTGATACTTGGAATTGGCGGCTTCTGGACTGGTATTGCAGTGCTCACTTGGTCTCCGGGCAGGTTCCGCCCTTGGGAGATTCCGGTGGCGATCTCGATGATGGCGTGCGGTGCATGGGCCTACCTCGGTGGCGTCTTCCATGTCGCTGCTCGGGCCGAAGGGAGATCGGTCATCGACTGGTGGAGGCACACGACACCATCAGCGAGAGTACTTCGTGAGCGACGTGGTCGAGGCGGGCTTCGAGTACTTCTACCGAGCTACTTCGTGAGAGCATGCCGCGCCCTCAAGTGGCCACCGCTACTCGTCATGTCTCTCCTCGCAGCGCTTCTTGGTTCGTGCCTGTTCCTCGGGTCTCGTCAGCAGCCAGGCAACTGGGTTCTGCCGGTCGTGGGGGTGGTCGGCTTCGGGTGTTTCGACGTCATTCAGTCCTGGCAGGAAAGGGCGCGAGCCGCGGAGGCCAGATGAATTTGGCTCCGCTCTCGCCGAAATGGCGGGAATCATGGATGACTCAGCGCGACCTATTATCAACCCGATGGCGCGAAGATCCAACGACAGCTCACTAGGCCAACCATTGGAGCTGACGATGAGCTTTGCCCCGGTGCGGCGGATCCGATCTCGGCGGCGAGAGTCTCTCATGTCCGTAGCGATAGCCCTGCTCCTTGTCGTCGGTTGCGGCGAGCTTGGTTCCAGTTCAACGCCAGCGCCCAGTGTGGTGCCGAAGGCGTCAGGCGCGAGCAATCATTCGCAGCGGACGTGGCCGGATCATCTGCTTATCGATGATCTGGACCGCCGCACCGACGAACCCGAGGTCCTCGACTACTCGGTAGCACCAACTGGCTATGAGGAGGAGAACGGACCGCACAGCAGGTGGACCAGGGGCTTGTATGTCAACGCTATGGAATTTGTTCGCGACGACCCACTCGAAAGCGAACTACGGAGAGCCATTGACGCGGCCGCTCGATCCGTAGCTGGTGTGGAGGACGTAGTTGAGGAAGATCGCGAGATCTGGTTGATCTCTGGTAACCCCGACGGTCGGCAGTTGTTCGATGCGATCGGAGCGGTTGTTGATACCTTCGCTCCGCAGATCCGTAAGGTCGTCGATGGTTAGGTGTAGCCCATTGCTAGGGTCTCGCCCACGTTGCCAATTGTCGTTCGATTGTTCGCGAATAGCACGTGGGCAGTCCCGACGAGGCAAGCTTGCGTGGTGACGGATGCCGACCTTTCTGATGGGTATTGGAACGAGTTTGCCCGCTCCAGGGGAGACCGCGCGGAACGACTTGCGGCCGAGCGGTCGATGGCATCGACAGAAGCAGTTGACGATCGAGTTGAGGCCGGAGCCGACGGGATCGTGGACCTTCTTACTCTCCTCGCCAACCGTGCTCCCGATCCTCAGGCCGAGTCGCTTGCTTGGCTGGGAGCGGGACCGGTGGAGGAACTCCTGAACCACCATGCGGCGCGATTCATTGACGATATTGACGCAGCCGCGCGAACGAACGAACGAACGATTCCGCTATTCGTTGAGCTGCGCGTGGTTTGACGATTCGATCGATCCAGCGTTAGCTCAGCGCCTTCGCCGCTTCGGGGATTCTCCGTAGGCCGATCTCGCGGGATCGCGCCGTCGACTACTCGGGAAACTGGCAGCGTCCAAAAGAACGTTGAGGGCTTGCCGGGTTCGAAGCGGCTGGCGGACACCGGTGGGAGGCGGCGAGGATACAGATCGGACACCAGAGGGGCGGAGGAGACCCGCCTCCTGGTGTCTACCCCGCGCCTTACATCGCGGAGGACGTGCGTTCGCATCCTTCCAGCATCCATGTAGCTCGCTGCTGGGTGTCCGGATCACCGAGTTCGATGAGGGTGCGGAGTTGTTTGCGAAACGAGTGGCTGTCGGTCGTTCGTGCCAGCCGGCAGGCGTCGCGGAATTCCGCCCGCCGACCGCGGGGGAGTGTCTCCAATAGGGTCGCTTGAATGGTCGTGATCTGATTTGGCGTCAATGTCTGCTGCGCGAGGGCCCGCATCAGTCGAGACTTCAGGTACCCAGACCTCAAGCAGAACGGATCGAGGCGCAACCAAGCGATAGCGGCCTCGATTGCCTCTTGATCGCCTGTTTCACTTCGGCGATGAGCGAGTCGGATTCAGGCGGAAGCGCGCCTAGGCTCAACAGACGGTAGGTGAGGCTTGTCGAGGATCCTCACACCGTGTCCCGTTCTCGACGTGCAGTGGACAGAAGCGCGTCGAGGGAACGTCGCTCTTCTGGAGTGGGGAGATCCGCCGATTGCAAAGCTCTAGCTTATGCTTCGAGCTGATCTGGGGCTGAGAGCAACGGCGCGTATGCCCCACTTGAGCAAGGACTCGTGAGTCAACCGGCTAGATCAGGCCAGGACTAGCGGTCATCTAAATAGACGTTAATCAGCTTTGGTGTGGGATCGGTCTGCTGTCTATTCGAGTAGTCGGCCTCGGCGATAGATAGGCACAGCTCTCCGCCTCGGTAGCCGCGCCAAAGCCTCCCGGTCTTGTACCCTCGGTATACCCCAACCGGACTGCGTTCTGCTCAAGACGCTCGATCGTTCGCCTACGCTCCGACCCGTCGACAACCGCCACGCCATCGAAATAGATGGACATTCGTTCCCTCAAGAATCGGCGCGAGCCGGTCCAGGTCACCGAATCTTCGATCGTCCTTTTGCGGCAATTGTCACGATAACTGCGAGGAAGGCCAGGAGGGTCACGACCGCTATCCAGATGGTCCAGAGGACGAACCGTTCGAACTTGCCGACCCGATGGTCGATCTCCTCATCAACCATGGCCCTCTCGTGAGGGTAGGGACGAGGCTGCTCGCAAATAGGCCGCTTCAACAACAGGCAGGCGAGGTCGCCTTCGCGCAGGCGGCGGTGGCGGAATGTCGTATGAGGGCCG
>DORQ01000248.1 GCA_003514205.1 Acidimicrobiaceae bacterium | reverse complement strand
CTCTCCAACGATGGCAATGACAGCACCAACGGCCCTCACGAAGTTGTTCCCGATCGCCCGAGTCGAAACTCCTTCGATGCCATTCAGACTGATGTTGCCCTGCCAGTACCAGCGAGCAACGACACTTCCTTCCAGAAAGTAGAACCTCGGGTCAGCGAGTCCTCCGTACAACGATTTGGCAGAGAGCGCACGAACCGCTGGCGCAACGAAGATCTTGATACCCGCTGCAAGGATGAGAACATTTCCGGTCCTCCAGGTCGCCGGTGTTCCGAATCGGGCCCGAATGCCCAGCCAACTCAGGACGAAGAGGGGACCTCCGACAATGGCTACCCCAGCGGTTTCGCCCGACCCGTAGCGGGCGAGCACGCCCAATGCAATCACTGTCGCCACAGCGCCGCTCACCACAGAGAAAGTGATCCGCTTTTCCCGCAGACGCCAAGCCTCCGTTGGTGGTTGCGCGCCACGGCTCGTGAACATCTCGATACCGTGGATCAGGCTGTTGTCGTAGTCGCCATGTCGCTCAGCCGACTTTCGGGGCCATAGTCGTAGTCGTAATAGGAGCGGCCCCGCCCCGCCTCGACTCCAATCATTACGATTCCGGCGATGGGAGCTGCGTTTCGGCGAAGCAGCTCGAGGGAGTGCTGCAGCGCTCGAGTGCGGGTGGTGCCTGGCCGTGCGATGACAACGACTTGGTCGACGAATTGCAAGAGGTCTGCGGTGTCGTTTGCCACAAGTAAGGGGGCAGTATCGATGATGACTGTTCGGTCCGCCTCGACCGCCTGGAGCGCAATATCACGGATGAGCGGAACCAGGTGGACCATTCGACGAGTTGGTGGCCCAGATGAAACCAATGAGACATTGTCCCAAACTTCTGGTCGAATCACGTCCTGGGTGAGATCCTCTGGCGAAATGAATCCTGAGTTCAGGCCGGGATCTCTGGCTGCGCCGACTACGTCGTGTAGGCGTGGTCGACGAAAGTCACAACTGAGGAGCACGACCTTCTTTCCTGTTTCGGCGATCGCGATCGCAAGATGAGCGGCAGTCATCGTCTTGCCTTCCCCAGGGCTTGAGGAGGAAATAAGGATGATGGGCGGTCGATCGAGAGCGGCACGTCTGTGCAAAAACTCAAGGGAGGTCCGCAGCGATCGATGGGCATCGGCGTGGGGCCCGTCAAAGGCCATTGGATTGATCGGAGTGATGATCTGGTCGTGCCGAAGCGCAGGTATCTCGGCAAGTACCCCAAGCTCCGTAATGGCTTCAGCCTCTTCGGAGGTATCGAGGCGCGGCAGCAAACGCTCGAGGAGCAAGATCGCGACAGCGCCAACCAACATCGTCATGGCGAACGCTCCGGCGATTCGTATCGGGGCTGGCGATGAGCTGAGGAAGCTCGCCGCACTGGTTGCTGGAGCTCCGCCGAGTGACTCGTAGGGCGCCACAATACCCAGGGTGGTGTCAAGTCCCGACATCTGTTGAACAGCTTGATCACGTTGTGTCTTGACCGTGTCATAGCGAGATTGCTGATCGGCGGCGGCAGGGGGCTGGGTTGAGTCGAGAAGACCAGGAGATTGCCGAGTAATCGCTTCTATCTCAGCGTCGAAGGCCTCGATCTTGGTCTGTAGTCGCTCCTTCTCCGCGATCTGGAGCTGAGCGGTTTCGCCCGAGTGGAACTCAATGAACGCCTCCGCGAATGCGTTGGCAGCAGCCTCAGCGCCCTCTGCCGATTCTGCTCTCGCTCTAATCGAGACGGCTTGGAAATCGGTCGTGAGCGCTAACGTGACTCGGGACGCAAGCTCGGCGGGAGATACGTCCCCCTCCAGTTTCTTGGCCGCAAGTTCGGGAACATCGCGACGTGTAGCAGCAAGGACGGCCTGAGATGGGGTCATCGCCGCAGCGGAGCTGGCGGACTTTACGGCAAGCAGGTGCTCAGATTCGAAGACTGGCGGCCCCGCTGAAGCTGCCGAATACATGGCGAGAATTGCCATCACCACCGAGAGAAGCACTGTTCCGGCAGCGAGCAGTCTGCGGCGACGAAGCACGAGCAGCATTTTGGTCAACATGGTGGTCATTGTTCGTCCAGTCCCCGCGATTGTGGTGCTGACATCGGCGAGCGCCGCTCGGGCGAAAGTCTAGATTCAACCGAGCGTCGATGCGGAACCCTCCTTGACAGTTTCGACCTCCCTCTCAATGCCCCAACCTTTCGGCGCCGGGCGCTTCGCATCAGGGCCTCGCGGTCATCGCTAGCGGAGAACATTCGCGCCATGTCCCTCATGGCCAGCTGGCCAGCAGCAAAGGGGCCGGCAACCGAGACGGTGGTGAGATATCGCTGAGAAACTGGGAGCAGCTCGTGACCAGTCGGGTCGGAATATCTTGACGCAACAATTCGCCGTGTGGTCCTCTTCCCGAGGATCACATGACTAATGACATCCAGCCCGAGACGCCACAGACGGCTCACCCCAAACGCCTCGGCGGCGGCCGCACATTCCGCGGCACCGCCAGCCGAAGCGAGAAGGGCAATATCGACGAGGTCTCGACGACGAGTGAGACGAGTGGAGTGCCAATGGTGCGCAGCCAGATAGACCGCATGATCCGCGTCGTCGAGCGTTCGCGTCCCGAGATCGGCATCCAGCTCGCGGGATCGTTCGACCAAGTAGCTCAACGGCGGATGACGCATCCACGGCTCGAGCCCGAGGCGACCATGAACTTCGATGTGGAGGGCAAACCCGCTCAGTCCGAGTGGAGGAAGATGATGGTGGGCTTGTCCCGCGTAGGCCGCCTCCGAAAGCAGCGGCCGCGCTCCGAGTTGCTCCTGGAGGACAGCGTGCAACCGGGCGGGATACGGAGTGAGGATGTCAAGATCGCTACTGGTTCTCAACCACCGCGCTGGATAGTGCCTCGCCACTCCAGCGCCCTTAATCACCAAGTCGTTGTTGCCCAGTAGCGGCGCCACACGACAAATCAGCATGTCGCGATCTACGGAATTGACGGCCCCATCGTACGCAGCCGACCTCAGCGCCACAGGAAGCGCTTCGAGGCCATCGCGTTGATGGTGGATGAAGGCCCAGAGCGCACCAAGGTCGTGACGAAGTGCTTCAGCTGGCGCCATCGCCCCCACCGCTTCGAGCACACGCTCGCTACTTGGCCACTCACTCATGAACGAGTAACCCGTAACTCATCAGTAGATCGATCGTGTTATTGAGCTGTTCCTGAATCTCTCCCCCGGCCTCTTGATAGGTACCGAGCAATGTCTCGAGGCAAGCCAAACGGGTGTTTGGCTTGGCGAATTCGTTGAGGATCTCGACCACCGACGGATTCACCAGGAGAGCCCGGCCATGATCGGCCGAACCGATCACCACCATGTCGAAGACTGGCTGGCAGATCGTTGTGGCAGCTTGTTGAAGAAACTCAGTCATGTGGCCCCGATTCTTGACTGCCCCGATTGGCCAACACTAAGACTTGCTGATGAGCACCGTGCTGCGCCGAGCGGACCTTCAATTTGATGCCACCATTGATGGGTCATCGGTACTAGTCGATGCGCGTCGCGGCATAGCGACCAAGGCATCGCCGACGGCACTCATCGTGATGCAGCGATTCGCCCAACCGCGAACGGTCGCTGAGGTCGTCGATGAACTAGTCGCCGAGGGTGCTGGTCCCAAATTGGAGATCGAACCTCAGGTCGCGAACTTCGTGGAGCATGCAAGATCGCGAGACATGCTGCAAACCCTCGACCCTCCCCTCGAAATGGTTCCATGGGATCCATTTTCTCACGCAATCTCCGGGCTTGTCGATCGCGAGGGAAACTGGGCATCCTGCCCCGCGAGATCGCTCGCAAGGCAGGTTGTTGGGCTGTACCAGTTCTTTGAAACCAACGTTTCGTGTTGGGCCGATGATCCTGAAGTGGTTGCGGTACTTCGCAGGCTACTCGATGCACAAAAGGTCTCTGGCGCCGCACAGGCAATGGCGGAGATTCGATGTGGGGAGGATCTCGATGGCCCGACCTGGGAAGTCTTTCTGAATGATCGGGCAGTTGGCCGTTTCCATGCCCCCTCTCGAGCAGTGGGGCATCTGCTCAGCTATCTCTCCAACGCTGCCGTCCGTGCTGCCGACCGGGTAGGAATGGTGCACGCAGGTTGCGTGGTTTTCGATGGTCAGCTCATCTTGATCCCTGGCTCCTCGGGATGCGGCAAATCCACCTTGGTGGCTGCGCTCGCCGAGGCAGGGGCTGAGGTGCTCAGCGATGAAGCCACCCGGCTAGACGCCTCCGGTAACGTGAGTGCACTCTTCCGCCCGATCACAACCAGACGGCTGGCCGACCCGGGCTTTCCCCCCCAGCCCGACTGGATGCCAGACGCGTGGGGGTGGACCGAGGAGCCAGTGGTTGTGCAGCGGGCCAACTCGTGGCCGGAACAATTCGGGCTGATCATCCTTCCCGAGGTCGCGCCCGACGCAATCGGATACGAACCAGTTGACGCGTTCGAAGCATTCCAAGGACTGATCGCTGCATCGCTAGCCGGAGCTACAGCAACCCAGGAGCATGTCGATCGACTAGCGAGACTCGCCAGTGTCGCGCCCGCTGTTCGGCTCCGAACAGGAGCGCTGAACGAGACGGTCTCCACCGTCCGCTCAGCTATCCGCTCAGTCCAGCTTCGAGGCTAATCGCAGGCGCAATCGAAGCGGCCGGCCGGAATGTCAGCCACTCCAGGGTCGCCCGTCGAGATGACCGACCAATTCTGGCCATCGTCCTGGGAGACATACCAGGTGGATCCATCCCGAGCGATCCAGTTGTTTCCGCCTGACCATTCGATCTCGTCAGTCACCCCCGGAAGCTGATTGATCCAAGTGCTCGATGTTGATCCGTTCAGGAAGAGGCGAGTCCCAGCCACCCCGGCTGTCCCGTTGCTGTTGGTGACGATCACCGTCCCCGTAGTGGGGTTGACGCCAATGTCGGTGAGAACATCGGCACCCACTGTTGCCCATGTTCCCCAGCTCGAACCGCCGTTCGTTGAGCGGACGATGGCACCACTGTCGCCAGTGGCCCACATGACGCCGTTGCAGCCTTCAGCGGCATATTGGATGCCAGCGGGGTCCTGGCCAGTCTTCGTCCATGAGCTGGGGGTTGCCCCTGGGGCGGTCATAATGCCGTTGCTGCCAGCAATCGTCCAGACACCACCCACGATGAAGAACTTGTTGGTGCCGCCACCGGCGTAGCCGACATCATGGATCGTGCCAGTGCCCGCACCCGACGCGAGGATGTTGCTGTTAGTGATAGTTGCCCAGTTGTCAGTGGTGGAACGGATCTCCCATCTTTGAGTTCCGGCATCCGCATAGTCCCCCGCCTCAATAGCAACCCAACTCCCGCCGGGACCGCCTGCAATCCGGTTATGACCGCCCATATCAGCGGTGGTACGGATCAGGGTGCCCGCAGCGTCGTAGAAGCGGACCACCCCAGAGGTGATCGTGGCGTATTCCCCATTTGGCTTGATGTAGACGTCGTCGACACCGGCCACCGAGATGCACGGCTTGCCGGAGCCGCCAAAGCCCCCTGCATCCGCGAGGATCTGCAGCTGGGTCCGACGAACCGAGGTGGTTCCGCTTGGATTGAACCCTGCGGCACAGTCGACGTCCCAGTAGGTGGCAGCTCGGGGCTGATTGACAGCAGTCCAGCCTCGACCATCGGCAACTGAATGGTAAATCTGCCCAACCTCTCCAACAGCGACGAAGGCGTTGGCTCCTGGGTCGAAGACCACATCTTGGAAGGTTGAGATGGCACCGATGTTGGGGCCCGAGCCGTTCTCGCGTTCGAAGTTACCAATCCCCTTGGCCTGGGTCCACAAGCCGTAGTCGCCTGCGACCACGATGGAACCTGTCGTTGGGTTAACTGCAATCCCCTGCCAGATCGCAACAATATTGGTGCTGTTGTAGAGCGACCAAGTAGCGCCGTTGTCAGTGGATCGGAAGATCTCACCGAAGTTGCCGCACGCATACCATGTGTTGCCGCTTGCGTACGTCACACCATTGAGGGTGACCAAGTTTCCGCTGACCCCGGAACTGTTGACATCTTGGGTCACCGTCCAGTGTGAGGCTTGAATGGGGCAGCCCACCGTCGATCGCCAGATCGCTTCACCCTTGAGATTCGCGGAGTACCCGACAGCGATCCACACGCCGTTCGCGTATTTCACTTCATTGACAGTGGAAACCGCCGAGCCAGTTGCGTGAGGCATGTCGTAGAAAAACCACGAAGCGCCCATGTCCTGGGAAACACCAATTCTACGACCGGTTCCGCCACCTTCGGTGAGCACAATGCACCCACCCGTGGGTCCCCCGAAGTCGGCGTGATGCCATACGGTACCCCCATCATCATGGTGACGCCACACGCCTGCAGCACCGTCGTACACCGCAATGCGCCCGAAGTTGCCAGCGTATACGAAGCTGTTGTTTGGCCCGATAGCGGTCGCATACAGGCTCTCATCATCGCCTGGGACGAAATCCTGAAAATTGGGAATTTGCCGCCAACAGGTGCCGCTGAAGTACTCGAGCCGCTCGCCAATTCCCTGTGTGGAACCCACAGTGAGGCAGTTGCTGAGATTTGGCGTCGAGGGAGCATCGCAGCCTGCGCCGCTCGAGGAGGTCACCACGGCACAACCAATGCTGTAGTAGATCGCTCCGAGGGGAGAGGGTGTGTTGGTATCCCACCAGAAGTCACCATCATCGGTGGAGTAGTAGAGCTTGTCGCCGTCGCCTACTACCAACCATTCGTCGCCGTTGCCGGTCCACTCGATGTCGTAGAACGTGGCGATCTGCGAAAGACACTGGGCGAAGTTGAGTGTGTTGCAATTGGCTGTTCGAATACCAACCGACGGATCGCCTGCAATCGCTATGGTGCCGGTCAGTTCGTTCACCGAAACACCGCGGATGATTCCACCGCTCTTACCAGTGCCCGAGTCAGCCCAGCTGGCGCCATTGTTGGAACTCACGAGCAGGGTGCCTTGGTCGCCGACGGCAAACCACTTGCCACAGGCTGCGCTATACGTCAGGTCGTACATGGTGGTGATCAACTTGGCCCCCTGCAAGGTGATCGAAGCATTCCCAACTCGAGTCCAGTCGCCGGGAGCTGTTGGGCAGGCAGTAGTGCTGGTCCAGATACCGGCCTTTTGGCCAGCACCGCCATAACCAACAATGACCCAGGCGCCGTTAGCGAAATGGACCTCGTTAATCCCGGCGTCGATTGGGCTCAGCGAGAACTGCGACCACGTGATGCCGTTATCGCAGGAAACTGCGACCGTGCCGCCAGAAAGGCCGCCCACGGCAACCCAGGTGCCCAAGTTATTTGTGGCGATGCCAGTCAGTGTGGTGCTGCCGGTGTCGTGGGTGCGGAACGCTGGCGTGACAAGCGATGGGTTGAGCGGGTCTGTGGTGATGTACAGATTGATCAGCCCGTTGCTGCCAACCCAACCGTAGGAGCCGTTGGTCGCCATGGTGATGCCGCGAGCTTCGTGGTCCACCATCGGCAGCGACTGTCCGGGGTTGCAACCTGTGGGATGGCCCGCAACTGGAACGGAAGAAAGACCCGTAGCCTGGATCCAGGTTTTGCCAATCGGGGTCACATTTGGATTCGGCTGCAGTATCCGCGGCGGATCTCCGGTATATCCGGCAACTAGGCACCGCCCCGCAGAATTGCCCGATCCGATGTCATCGCAGGTAGCAAGACCGAACTGCGTGGTGCTGAGCTGGCCAGCCTTGTCTGGCGGGGGCGCGTCGAAATTGCCAGGCGATGCGCCGCCGATGTCCGCAC
>DORQ01000280.1 GCA_003514205.1 Acidimicrobiaceae bacterium | reverse complement strand
ATGGGAATCACGCAGAACTCCCACGGTGCTGACGGAGTGCGAAGCATCGTCAACCTGGCCCTGGCCCGAGGCAACGTGGGTCGCGATGGCGCAGGGCTCATGCCGATTCGTGGTCATTCTGGCGTGCAGGGTGGTGGCGAAATGGGGGCGTATGCGACAGCGTTTCCCGGCCAGCTACCCATCAATGCTGAGACCGCCGCCAGCCTTGAGGGGCAGTGGGGCTTTCCGGTGCCCGCCACTGAGGGGCTCACGGTCAACGAGATGATTGACCAGTGTGCTGGCGGCATGATCGACGTGTTGTATTCCTCGGGGGGCAACTTCCTCGATGTGCTGCCGAATCCCGACTACGTATCCGCCGCGCTTGGCCGACCAAAGCTCCGCATTCATGCGGACATTGTCCTGACACCGCAAATGTTTGTTGAAGCTGATGCAGTTCTGATTCTTCCCGTTCGAACACGGTATGAACAGGAGGGTGGTGGCACCTCCACAACCACGGAACGACGCATTGCGTTCAGCCCGGAGATCCCACGATTTGTGCAGCAGGCCCGAAGCGAGTGGCGTCTCTACGGCGATATTGCAGCTGCTGTGAACCCGACATTGGCTGGAGCGTTCTCCTGGCCCGACAATCAAGCATTGCGCGAAGAGATTGCGCGGGTCGTGCCGATGTATGCCGGAATCGAGAAGCTGGCCACCACTGGTGATGCTGTGCAGTGGGGTGGGAGGCATTTGTGCGCCGATGGCAACTTTCCCACGCCGACGGGGCGCGGACGATTTTCCACCGTGGACACTCCGCGCCAGGCGGAACTCACGGCAGATGAGTTTCTGCTCTCCACCCGACGAGGGAAGCAGTTCAACTCAATGATCTGGCAACAGGAGGATCCGCTCACCGGAGCCCATCGTGATGCCGTCTACATCGACGCGGGCGATGCAGCGCAGATGGGAATCAAGGAGGGCGATGCGGTTCGTCTCTCGAACGACATCGGCGAGATGCGGGGACGGGCCAAGCTCGTCTCGCTCGCACGGAAGTCCGTTCAGGTGCATTGGCCTGAAGGCAATGCCGTGCTCGCCGATGCACCCACTGAACGAGAGCCGGGGTCGAAGATGCCCGATTACAACTCGGTGGTCCGGCTCGAGCGACTCGCCCAATAGCCTGGCACAGACTCAGGACCTAGAGTCGAGGGCTATGGAATCTGCCACCCCCAGCATTGGACTCGCCGTCGGTCACCTCTTTTGGAAGCCCAACCCGATGGTAGATCGCGAAGCTACCCTCGCTGCGCTTGAGCAGGCGTCAGAAGGTGAGGACCAGTTGATCACGGTCTCCATGCTTGGCCATAAGGCCGATCTCGCCACCATGTTGCTGACGAAGGACCAGTGGCGAATCCGGTCACTGCAAACAGCGCTAACTGCCGCAGGTTGGGAGTGCGTGGATAGTTACATGTCGCTCACAGAGACCTCTGAGTATTCAGCTGGAATGCCTGAGGAAATGCAGAACGCACGGCTCTACCCGACGCTGCCTCCAGAGGGGAAACAGGCGTACTGCTTCTACCCAATGTCGAAGCGCAGAGGCGAGACCGAGAACTGGTTCACCCTCGAATTCGAGGAGCGCAAGGCGCTCATGCACGAGCACGGAACCTCAGGCCGAAAGTTCGCCGGCAAGGTGGTGCAGTTGATTAGCGGATCCACCGGCCTCGACGACTTCGAGTGGGGCGTGACGCTGTTCTGCGTGTCGCCCGATGTGGTGAAAGAAGTGGTCTACACGATGCGGTTCGATGTCGCCTCTGCCAAGTATGCCGAGTTTGGAACCTTCTACATCGGCATGGTTGCTACGCCGACAGAGGCCCTGGACAGCCTTGGAATTGGTGCCGAAAACGTAGAGTGACGCACGAGCCTGGCGGAGGTTCGTGCGTCACTCGGTTGGTGCGGCGGGCCAGTTGCGCCCTGTTGCGCTCAAATCGGGGGTCCGAGCGCAACAGGGGCAGGCTTGGCTAGCTACCGGAATGCGTTGCGAGGGATCAGCACCCGGTTGATGACATGAACAACGCCATTGGAGGCGGTCAGATCAGCAGTGGTGACCTTTGCTGTTCCGTTCACCGTGACGCCCTTGGCGGACTTGCGCACGATGATGGTTGCGCCATTCAAGGTGGTGACTCGCTGACGAGACTTGAGGTCTGAGCTGAGAACCTTGGACGGAACCACGTGGTAGGTGAGGATCTTCGTCAAGGCCGCCTTGTTGGCGAGCAGCTTCGCAGGGGTCAGGTGAAGGCGTCGCAGGAGGGTCTTGAATGCGGCGTCTGTTGGCGCGAAGACCGTGAGCGGTCCTTCTGCCTTCAAGGCGTCGACAAGTCCAGCGGCTTCAGCGGCTGCCAGCAGTGTCGTGAACATGCCAGCCGACTGGGCAACATCGACGATGGTCGGGTCGCTCGGTGGGAGAAGTACGCCATCAATGATGTGGATCACACCATTGCTTGCGATGACGTCCGCCGTGACGACCTTCGCCTTGTTGATTGTCACGCCCGACTCATTCTTCACGACGAAGAGTTTCTTGCCGTTGAGGGTCGGTACCCCTGAAACGCCCGCCGGAATATCGGCAGCGAGGACCTTGCCCGATACCACGTGGTACTTCAGGATGGCGGCGAGCTTCACCGGATCCGACAACAGCTGGCTAGCAGTGATGCCGAGGCTTGAGAGCGCTGCAGTGAACGCAGCGTCTGTTGGTGCAAAGACTGTGAGGGGGCCGGGGCCTTTGAGCGCATCCACGAGCCCAGCCGCCTGGGCTGCGGCGATGAGCGTTGTGAATTGCCCTGCCGACTGTGCGGTGGCGACAATGTCAACCGGTTCTGCTGCTGCAACCGGCTGGGCAGTGGCCACAACCGATCCAAGGATGGAAGCTGCGACAATGGCTGTCACACCTCTGGATTTGCTGAAGATTCGCATTGTTGTCCCTTCGGGTTGAGTTGTATCTCTCATACGCCTGGGAACGCGACAACGGATGCAACGTTGCGATACTCGAGGTGAACTACTACCTGGTTGACCCGACGGCCTGCGCGAAATCTCGGGTCATCGTGCCCGCACTTCCCAGGATCGGAAGCCGCGCGCCGGCCTCAGCGTTCAGCAGTTCCAGCACTGCAGCGGTGGCCACTTTGGAGTTTCCAATGATGACCACGGCATCTGGCCCTGCTGCCAACATGTCGGCGATCGCTTGGGTGTTGCTCGCCGCAGGATCAATGATCGCTTGGCCTGCGATCGAACCGCCCCCTTCGGTGATTGCTGTTGAGAAGGGCGTGACGAGTTGAAGTGACTCAGCGTTGTTGGCGATCAGGAGCGCTGGCCGGACAAATCCTTCCGCCAAGGCGAGGCGACCCAGTACGAGACCCTCGATCGTTGGCGGCACTGAACACCGGAAGAACAGACCATGGTGGCGCTCAGCCGGTTGTGGTGCGGGATCTACCGGCGAGATGAATAGTCGTCCAGCGATTCCGCTGATCACCGGTAGTGCAACCTCTGTCACGGCGGCATCGGTGCCTCCAATGACTGCATCGGCCCCCAAGTCAACCAACGTGTTGGCGGCTGCTTGGGTGGACCCAGGCGTCCCATCCCCTGAAGCGTCTGGAAGGAGGACGACCTTGTTGCCGAGCGTGCCGAACTCCTCGTTGATCTGGCGAACTGCGAGCGTCACCCCAGCGAGCGCAGCACGGGCACGGTCGCTGTTGGGCTCCACTTGGGGGAGGAGTGTTCCAAGCGTGAGTACCCCGTCTGGTTGGGCCCAGGTTCCGAGGTCGAGGTTTGGTGCTTTGGTGACCTCGTCTTCGTCGGAGTTCACCGCCAGTGAGCCGGCTTCTTCGATGCCGCCGGATTTGTTGAACTGAAGCTTGGTGAATTGAAACTCGCGCACCGTCCCTGAGGGCACGAAGCTCAGTTGTCCACTGATGCCGTCGTAGTCCGCATCTGCGTTCTTGAGGATCCAGTTTCGGCAACGTCGATAGCTCACGCACGCGGTGCCTCCCTCGGTGACGCTGCGGAGTTGTTCCGCTATTCGACGGGGCGCATCGGTTCTGGCAGCCTCCGCGGCGAGCGCGATCACGATGGTTGCGTCGTAGGCCTCGGGTGCACCGATGAAGCTGGTGAGTGAGCTATCCACTTCGAGGAGCTGCTGGATGAAACTGTCGGTCACTCGAGCGCCGGGACGGATCCCCACCATCCCGTTTACTGCGCTGGTGCCATCAGTGATCGGACCCTGAGCCTCTGTCTGTGAAGACGACTCGGCAGGAAGTTCGTTGAGCTTTTCTTTCGCAACCGAGCGCGACCCGATGGCGCAGGAAGTGAGCAGCGCAAGGGCTACGGTCGCTGAGGCGAGGGTTCGAGCGGCCGAGCAAGGTGAGTGCATTGCGTGCATTCTAGGATTCCCACCACGTTCGAGCGAAGCAGGAGCTGACAGTGAACTGGCGAAGCGCATGAGTCACGACTCCGAATCCCTCAGAGATCAAGCGATCAGCGACCTTAGCGAGGCCGAGGAAGAGCTTCAACGCCGTGGCGAACTACTCGTTCAAGCCTGCTCAGCTGCCCTTCCCGGTTGGCTTCATTCACAAGTGCTGGCTCGGGCCTCCGGTGCTGACCTCGATGCTGACCATCTTCTCAAGGTGGTTGAGGCGGCTTCGGGCTCAGTGCTTGAGGATCTGCAACGTCTCCTCAACACGCCTGCCTCCGGACAGCGCGGCACGCCGTTGAACGTCCTCCGCTCGGTGGCCGAGGCTCCCACGGCTCTTCTGACCTCCGCGGGGGTGGCGCCACCGCAGCGCGACCCCTTCGAATTGGAGCGATTCCCCGAGGACCGCTACGGGTTAGCTCCTGTGGCCTGGGCCGACCTTGGCGAGGAAGTCGGCGAAGCCGGGCTTGGTTGGGGCGCGGCCAGGGCGTTGGTTCACCT
>DORQ01000064.1:3112-3958 GCA_003514205.1 Acidimicrobiaceae bacterium | reverse complement strand
GGAGTTGCCCTACGCTTCAGCAATGCAACTCGGTGAGATCGCAAACCCCACTGCGCTCGGAAATGGCAAGCCTCTCGACGGGATACGGATCCTGGCCGCAGAGCAGATGCAAGCGCTCCCCTATGCGACACAGCTCCTGGCGCGCCTCGGCGCTGAGGTAGTCAAGGTAGAACATCCCACCGGTGAATCCGGCCGTTCCTCCCAACCTGCAATGACCGACCCCCACGGCCGGCACGTCGGAGCGACGTTTCTGCGAAACAACCTCAACAAGCAATCAATCGGGATCAACCTCAAAGACCCACGTGGTCGCGAGTTGTTCATCGAACTCGCCGCGAAGTTCGACATTGTCGGCGAGAACTTCAAAGCCGGAACCATGGCCCGACTCGGCCTCGATTTTGAACACCTTCACGCCATCTACCCGCGGCTTGTGTACGTATCCATCTCAGGTTTCGGTAACAGCGGCACTTCGCCCTACGAAGCCTGGCCCGCCTACGCCATGGTCCCCGAGGCAATGTCTGGTTTGTACGACTACTCGCGGCGCGGTGACGAACCGCCGAGGGTCATTCCCGCCGGCGCCCTCGGCGATATCAGCTCGGGGTTGTTTGCCACCATCGGGATCCTCGCTGCACTTCGACACCGAGACTCCACCGGGATGGGTCAACACGTCGATATTGCGATGCTCGACGCAATGTTGTCGATGGGCGATATCGCAACCAGCCTCTATGCCCTTGGCGAACGCCCCCAAGAAGGCCTCAACGGCATCATGGGAAGCTTCAAGGCCGCCGATGGCTTCTTCGTCATGCAGGTCGTACGCGAACATCAGCTGGCCGAGCTGTGTGAGCATCT
>DORQ01000064.1:0-2883 GCA_003514205.1 Acidimicrobiaceae bacterium | reverse complement strand
CGGTGGAGGGCTGGGCAGCAAACAAGACCCGAATTGAGGTGTGCGAACTGCTTGGCGGAGCGGGCATCCCATCGGGACCAGTCTTCACTCCCCCCGAAGTGATTACCGATCCACACGTTCGTGCACACAACATGATTGTTGAAGTGCCCCGCACCGATGGTGTCGAGCAACCAGTGCTGGTTCCCGGCAACCCCGTGAAACTGTCCGCAGTGGCGGAAGGCCCCGAAACTCGAATGCCGTGGGTTGGCGAACACACTGCCGAGGTGTTTCATCGGGAACTTGGTCTCAACGACGCAGAGCTCGAACAGCTCGCCAGCGATGGCGTCATTTCTGCCCCGACTGCCGACCAGTGAGCGGCCAAGGACCCCACACATCAACCTTTGGGAGTGTCACCGACACGACCTGGGTTGCACTGCTCCGAGGCATCAACGTCGGCGGGAACCGCAAGGTGCCAATGGCACAGCTTCGGGAAGTGCTCGAAAGCGCGGGCTACACCGAAGTGACAACGCTGTTGCAAAGCGGCAACGTGGTGTTTCAGAGCCCTGCACCGGTGTCGCGACACGACCTCGGAATCGCGCTCGAGACACTCCTCACCTCTGCCTTCGGCTTCGACCTGCCAATCGCGCTTCGAACGGGGACTGAGATGGCTCAGATCGTTCGGCGCTACCCATTCCCGGGCGCCGATGCTGAACCGAAACTGCATCATGTGATGTTTCTCCGCGATCAGCCGTCGCCCGACAAGCTCGCCTCGCTTCCGTTGGACAGGTCCCCAGGGACTGATCTGATCGTTCAGGAGTCCGAGATCGCCGTCAGGTATGGCGAGGGCGTAGCCACGAGCACCGTCACCAATGCTTGGCTCGACCGCCAGCTCGACACGATGACAACTGCCAGGAACTGGAATACCGTGAACAAACTCGTGGAGCTCGCGAACGTACGGCGCCAATAATCGGCGCGTTTGCCACGCACCTAGCTTTCAGAAGTAGTTGCGGTCTGGAAGCTCGTCCGCATCACGGCAGGAGAAGGTTGACGTTTGCCAGATTGTTCGCCGTGTCGCTGTCGCCCCCCGAGCCGAGGGAAATTGCAGCGGTAGCTGGTTGGAGCGTGGCGGTCGGTGCAGATGGGTTGACCGGCAGCGTGATCGTCAGGATGGAGGAGCCAGCATTGGCCGCCGATCCGGGATAGGTATAGGCGAAGGTGTAGAACGCGCTATTGGAGGAGACGAACGCCCACCCACTGCCAGAAAACGGGGGAGCCACGTTCGCTGCGGGGTGAAGGAGCAAACTGGGACGATTCACTCTGACTGTCACCGGGCCACTCGCTTCGCCTCCAAGTACCTCCTGAAGCGCAATTTGCAGGACGGCATCGCCTCCGAGCGCAAGAGTGGTCGAGAGTGCTCCGATACTGGCCGAGAAGTCAGTCAGTACCGGCACTGTGGTGGTAGTGGTCGACGTAGTGGTGGTCGACGAGGTTGTCGTAGACGTCGGCGAGGGCGCAGCGACCGCAGTGGAGGTAGAGGGTGAAACAGCAACAGTCGTCGTTGTCGTCGTCGCGGCCGCTTGAGCTTCGAGCCACCGGCCCATCGCTACCGAGTATCCAGGCGGACACGTTGGCGTTTGTGCCGAGACAGGCTCGGTCGCAGAACCAACGAGTCCGGCGACCATCAGCAGGGGCACCGCTACGGCGAGCCAAGTCCGAGAGGTTGCGAATGCTCTGAGTGTCGCTCCCAGTATGAGAAGCACTATGGCGATGAACAACAGCGGAGCTAGCCGGTTTGAGCCAGTGGCCGCTAACTCCCCCGGCGCGCCCGCTATCCGCTGGCAGTAGGCGGGGATATCCATCGTCGAAGTATCCATACGGCAAGGCTAATGACGAGTTGGTCGTTTCCCACTCAGAGGATCAATCCCAGAGTAGTCAACGAGCTTTTACGACTTCAGTAGCCGTTCAATCGCCCGTGTTGCTTCGGTGACCATGTCATCGGCGTGGCCAGGGTCGTCCTGCATTGCGTGGCCAACACAGTGTCGGACGTGTTGATCGAGAAGTCCAACAGCCACACTCTGCAAGGCTTTGGTGGCTGCACTCACCTGGGTGAGGATGTCGATGCAGTACACATCCTCGTCGATCATTCGCTGCAACCCGCGAACCTGGCCTTCTATCCGACGGAGTCGCTTCTGATAGTCCTCCTTGGTCATGGAGTACCCGCGAGTGACAACAGCATCTGAATCCATGGTGGCCATGATACCCCCATAGGGTATAGTTGTGTGACGTAGAACCACGTGGAGTCATCCATTGGAGGCACAACCATGAACACCACTGAATTTGCCGTGACTGGAATGACCTGCGGTCATTGCACAGCAGCAGTCACCAAGGAGGTTTCAGCGCTCGTCAACGTCCACTCGGTCGAGGTCGATCTGGCAACCGGCACCGTCACCGTCACATCAGAGGGACCGGTGGATCAGGCCGCATTCGCAGCTGCCATTGACGAGGCCGGATTCGAATTGGCTCAATGACTGGCTCCCGCGAAGGGCTGAACGCCCCGGCCAAGTTGGGGCTCTTCCTCGCAGGTAGCGCGCTGACCCTCCTGGTCGGATTCGGAGTTGGTCGAGCAGTCGGGCCAATCGATTCGCAAGCCCCTGCGCACGAGTCGCCCACCAACCAGCCGATGGACCACTCCGGCTCCGACCATCCGAGTCGGCAACTGCCAGTTGCCCCCAACCTGGGCCAGCCATGACCACGACAACCCCGTCGAGGCCCGAGGAGGTACCAGCACACGAGGTACAGCTCGATATTGGAGGGATGACCTGTGCCTCCTGTGCCGCCCGAGTGGAGAAGAAGCTCAATCGACTAGAGGGAGTGACCGCCTCGGTCAACTACGCCACCGAGAAG
>DORQ01000239.1 GCA_003514205.1 Acidimicrobiaceae bacterium | reverse complement strand
ACTCGACCAGCCCGCCCCCATTGGCGCACGCGGAGGCGGCTTGAGCGATGACCGCCTTGAGCTTCGCGTGGAACACGCTTGCAACAACGCGACCGACGGCACGCTGCTGACCGGCACCGACAACGATGTTCGTATGTACGTTCTCTGGATCGGGTCGCCACTGCGAGAAATAGCCGTTCATGAGTGCCGAGTTCGCAAGGCGTGCATCAGCCCCGTTGTCACCCTTGTACGAAGAATTCTGGTCGGTGAGGCCGACGTACCGCACACCCTTCACTGTCGCCAGGGGCCCTCGAGTGTCCTCGACGTTCGGCACATCGACAGCCACGAATTGCCACGCGTCGGGAACCCCCGCTGTGTAGCCGCGTGAAAGCAACTCACGTTCCAACCGCTGGCGAATCATCCGGATCGTTTTGACTCCCGATCCACCGCATCCAACGAACAAGAATGGCCTGAGCATCGATTTCTCCTAGTTGTCCATGGGCGTCCACCGCCTGGGCCCGACGGGTGTGACGTGCTCGTTGTTCGAGGCCGGTGCCCGCTCGACCATCTGACGGATGGTATCGAAGTCAGCAACCAGCGTCGGACCTGCATCTTCCAGAACCTTCGTGACAGCGAGGTCGGCCTCACCTGCGATCGGGTTAGTCGCGATGTCGCTCCTCAGCAGGACGACCAGTCGACCCCTGATCACATCAAGTCGCTGGTCGAACGACTCAGGGACGAATACCCACTGACGGTGCAGCTGATGGGCGAGACGACCGCACCGCAGCTGGCGGGAACGGCCAACGAGCAAGATGCGTCCTGCACTCCCCTCGGGCCCGACAGCACCGCGTCCGCCAGAGACACATTCAGCGATTGCTGTCGGGAGTCGGACGAAACGAATCGGGGCGCGAAACACAAGCCCATGACCCTGTGCTGCAAGGTTCCACTTCTCAGGCTCTAGGTGCCCCAACAGGCGCTCGGAGTCAGGCTCTGCAGCTGAGCTCACCACTCCGGTGCGGGTGACTTCGACATCAGCGATGACCTTGCCGAACACTTCCGCCGGAGACGCGAATCGCGACGTCCACACCGCAAGAACCAGATAGGTCAGAAGGGGCAGCCCGGCGGCGATGCCGAATAGCAGCCACAGCGTTCGGACATCGGTGACCGGATCGGGTAGCGGAACGAGGATGGATCCACTTACTGGCAGCTCCACGAGTCGGCTCTCGCCGGAGACCCGCGACGTGAGTTCGAAAGTGACGCTGCCCGTCACAGGGCCAGCTGAGGGAGTCGACACCGCCAACTTGAGAGGAAACTCTTCACGGCCGCCAGGCATGACCTCGATACAGCCTCCGGTCGCTTCCATCTCAGCGGTCGAATCGCCGGCCACCTCGACACCGGATGATGCCAAGCAGACAGTGCTGGGCCCGTTCTCGGCTCCAGTGAAGATCACACCTGGAACGGGTTGCTCGATCGGGAGGACCGGTTGAATGCCCTCGCCGTTGCGATCGCTCGCCCGGGATGCTTCGACGACCCCCAGTCGCACGACCTCAGGAGGGATGGCCATCCCGGGCAACACGACCGCAATGGTGGCCGATACTGGTGAAAGATCGACGGCATCGCCTGCGCTTGACGACGCAGTTCCCTCGACCACCAGTCGAACGGTCGGTGCCGATCCGCGATTTTGCACCGGGACCGTAACGGCGAATTGGCCAGCCGTCGAGGTCGACGAGACAACGAGATCGATCCGATCAGAGCCGTCCATCAAAGTCGCGCGGACTGTCGGCGCACCCTCAAGACCTCCGTACCCGACCGGTTCACCGTGCCTCCCGACGAGCAATACCGTTGCGTCGAACACCTCGCCACGATTGACGGAACTCGGGCTGTCCAACTGAAGTGAGTACACGCCCTTCAGATCGGAGACCACGAGCAAGGAGCCAATGACCGGTGGCGCATGTTCAACCACCCAGGCGCCATTGCCAGCACCGGAGTCATCGAGGTTCGCCGACACGATCGCCGACGTTGAGTAAGCATGAACGATGACCGTCGCTCCGCCTGCGGTGATTGCATCACCACTCTCTGCGAGCGGGATGCGAACACCCGACGGACTGATCAGCGTGGCCCCATCAAGGCTAGGTGCCGCCGCTACTGACAGAGCGAATGATCCAATGGCATCGTCAGCTGTGATGACTTCGCGGCAGGGCGCAGCCACCGAGCAGCCCACCTTCGGAGGTTCGTTACAGCGACCGTTTACGATCGTGGTGAGGAAGCACGAAACCAGATCTCCGATACTCGCCTCCGCGAAGTACTGGCCTTTGCCCACTGCACTCTCGGCACCGCAGCCGCCGTCACCGAGAGTGATACCCCTCAATAGTTGCTCGGGCCCACCTGAAAACCCTGGGCTGAGAAGAGCGAACGTGAGGAGGTAGGTGTTGCTCCGTCGCAGTTGGTCGCTGATGCCACCAACGCCACATAGCAAGTCGCTACCGAGGGCCTCGACCGCCGTAGTCGCTGCGTCGTTGTTCAACTGCTGATCCTGAGCCCACCAACGACGTTCGCTGCTCGGTGAGATGTCAAGCCTTCCGTCTGTGAACCAGAAGACGGCTGTGCAGACGTTCTCGGGGGTGGATGGGTCGACCTCGGGTGCTCTCTGAGTCAGCAGGGCCTGGGCTTGAAACAATGCATCGACGTAGTCAGTGTTGTTGGACGACATTCTGGTCTTGAACGAGGCGATCTGGGCACGAGCAACATCCGACGTCGAAGGGGAAAGAGTCACCCAATCGTCGGGTGCTGGCACCGAGCTGTCTGCTGCCTGCACCTGTGATCCGAAACCAGCGACCAACACATCGACCCGAGTAGCAGTTCCCTCCACCGATATGTCAGTCAGAGCGGCAAGCGCATCAATGATCGAGGTGCCCAATACGACCCTGGTGCCATCGGGGTCTGTGGTGACCAAGCTTTTGGATTCGTCGACGAGCACGACGGCGGCCATCGTCCGGTGTTCGGCGAGGCAGGAAATCAGGTTGGCCGTGGTGTCGCGACTGTTCGAGGGGCGCGTGCAACTCACCCCCGCAGTAGCGTCAGCGAGTCCAACCCCATATAGGATGACCGCTGAGACGGTACGCAAGGCTCTCAT
>DORQ01000325.1:1284-3745 GCA_003514205.1 Acidimicrobiaceae bacterium | reverse complement strand
TTGAAGGGCGTTCCGCTGCGGGTGGAGCTTGGACCCCGCGACCTAGAATCCGGCGAGGTCACTCTCGCTCGCCGAGACGAGTCGGGCAAGGTTGCCGTGCCGCTGAGTGGGTTGGGCGCTCGCTGCGCAGACCTGCTCGTGGAGATCCAAAGCGCCATGTTGGCTGCAGCGACAGCCATGCGGGAGTCCCGGACAGTGTCGGTGAGTACCGTGGCCGATGCGGTTGCGGCTTCCCAGGACGGGTTTGCGAGAATTGAGTGGGCTGCTCTGGGTGAGAATGGCGAGGCCGAACTTCGCAAAGAGGCGATCACCGTGCGGTGTCTCGTTGACGAAAACGGCGAGGTGGCCAGCTCCGAGGACGCGCCTGGCAACATCGCGTATGTAGGTCGCTCCTACTAACGAAACCCCGAGCCGGGTTCATTGGGCGCGGCACCTCCAGCCATGACAAGCGCGAGCTGGGCTATTCGGCCTATACTTGTGCCCAGCGATTCGTGTACTTCCTCAGTACCTCCGAAGGCGTGGGCAGTGCCCACGCCTTTCGTGTGAATACTGGCGAACACATCGCATGGTTGTTTGGTCTCAAGCCATCCACCCGAACTGCATCTTTTCCTTATTCCCAAATACTCCAGACGCCCGCAAGGGAGGTGATTCCATGCCTACACCAGAGAAACTGCTCTCGTTGATTGAACCGATCATCGAGCCGATCGATGCTGAAATCTACGACCTGGAATACACCGGAGGTGTCTTGAAAGTGACCCTCGATCGCGAGGGGGGAATCGACCTGGAGACCATTGCAGAGGCAACTCGGAGAATCTCAAGAGAATTCGACCTGCTCGATCCAATCAGCTCGAAGTACACCCTCGAAGTCTCAAGCCCTGGTCTGGAACGAGTCCTCCGTACGGAGGATCATTGGCGGCGGGCTATGGGTTCACTTGTTCAGGTGAAACTCAAGCGTCATGCCGAAGGCGAACGACGTGTTGATGGTGAGATCCGTTCCATCGAGGAGGGCGTTGCAACACTGGCCCTCGATGGGGGAGAGCTTCTGCAGGTTCACCTCGATGATGTTGATCGGGCCAAGACGCGGCTCCTGTGGGGCCCTGAGGCACGGACCTCGCAATCACCTTCTGGTGGCGGCAAACGAGGCGCTGCGAACTACCAAGCAGGCAAAAAGGGCGCGGCGAACAGCGGCGCGGCTCAGTCGGAAGTGGGGGCGTCACCGTCCAACACGCCGATGGCTGAAACCAAGAAATCTTCGACATCCGATACGAGTGAGGTCTCATGAACCCAGAAATGATGGATGCCCTCCAGTCAATCGCTACCGAGCGTGGCATTAGCACCGAGACTCTCTTCTCCGTGCTCGCCGACGCGATGGAGTCCGCATATAAGAAGATGCCCGGTGCGAAAGAATATGCCTGGGTGGTGATCAACCCCGATTCAGGCGAGTTTCGGGTCATGGCGCAAGAGCTCGATGAGGATGGCGAGCCGATCGGCGATGAATTCGACGTGACCCCAAGCGATTTCGGGCGCATCGCTGCTCAAGCCTTCAAGCAGGTCATGGGACAGCGAATTCGTGAGGCCGAGCGAGAGCTGAAGTACGAGGAGTACGCCGGACGCGAGGGCGATATCGTCACCGGAATCATCCAGCAGAGCGATTCTCGGTTCACGCTGCTAGATCTGGGCAAGGCCGAGGCCCTGATGCCGCAGTCGGAGCAGGTTCCCTATGAACGGCCTCAACCAGGTACTCGCGTGAAGGCCTACATTGTCGAGGTTCGTCGTACGGCCAAAGGCCCACAGATTGTGGTTTCTCGAACGCACCCGGGTCTGATCCGGCGACTCTTTGAGCTCGAGGTGCCAGAGATAGCGGACGGAGTCGTGGAGATTCGCGCCTGCGCCCGCGAACCAGGGCAGCGAACCAAGATCTCGGTGTACTCCAACGATCCCAACGTCGACCCAGTTGGGGCCTGTGTTGGAGCACGAGGTGGCCGCGTTCGCATGGTCGTCAACGAGCTCAATGGCGAGAAGATCGACATCATTCCCTTCTCCGAGGATCTACCGGATTTCGTTGCGAAGGCACTCGCCCCAGCGCGGGTGACTGAGGTGCGAATTCACGAGGATATTGGGACCGCCGAGGTCATTGTGCCCGAATACCAACTCTCGCTCGCCATTGGCAAGGAAGGCCAGAACGCTCGTCTCGCACATCGCCTGGTGGGGCTCCGCGTGGACATCAAGAGCGAAACGCAGCTTGCTGCGGAGGAATCTGGGGAACTGTGGGCTGAAGGCGAATGGATCACAGACCCCGAAACCGGTGAGCAGATGTGGCAGCCCGCTGATGGCGGTGCCCCCATTAGCGCGGAAGAGTGGAACAGCGGAGAAGGTGCCGAAGCGTCGGGAGAAGGTGAAGGTGCACCTGCGGAAACGCCGAGCGCTGATGCTGACAATGAGTCCGAGTCCGAGTCTGACG
>DORQ01000325.1:0-1103 GCA_003514205.1 Acidimicrobiaceae bacterium | reverse complement strand
GTCTGACGATGAGTCCGAGTCCGAAACTGATGATGAGCCTGAAACTGAAGGGGGAGTCGCATAACGCCCACTCGCACCTGCATTGGGTGCCGAACTCGTCAGCCTCCGGGGTTGATGGTTCGGATCTCGCTGCAGGCGGGCGTTGTCGTCGCCGGATCCCAGGTTGGGGGTCGTGGTGCGTGGCTCTGTCCAAGCCAGTCATGCTTGGACCAGGCAGTTCGGCGTCGAGCCTTACTGAGAGCATTGCGGTTGGCCAACGTTGAGACGGCTAATCAACAGCTGAGAGATTCATTTGAAGGGCTTCCTTTTGGGTGATTGGCTGGAACGTGAAAAGATAGCAAGACAGGCTTGTGGATCCCCCCGGGGTGAGTGAGCAGTACGGCGGCTCGGTATGTGACCGGCCTCGGTGTAAAGAGAACAGAGACCAGGAACTTGGCAGCAAAACTCCGTGTTTACGAGCTCGCCCGCGAGCTCGGAATGACGAACAAAGAGACCCTCGACCTGTGTGAGGTGTTGGGCATCGGCGTAAAGAGTCATTCCTCGAGCATCATTGATGCTCAAGCGGATCGCGTGCGACGACGTGCGGAGAAAGATGGCCTCACTCGAGATGAGCAGCCCGAGGAGATCAAGCCGGAGAAGCCAGCAAAGAAGGCAGCTGCGAAGAAGGCTGCAAGCTCCAAGGCCGCTGGCTCGACTCCGCCAGCGGTAGAGGTCGCTGGGGCTGAACAGGGTTCAGCGCAGCCCACTGAGCCTGCTGCCCCTCCCGCTCCAGAAGCAGGTGCTTCTCCAGTTGAAACCCCTGCCGAACCCGCGGACTCGCCAGCACAAGAGACTCTCGCGCCAGGTTCGGACCCAACGCCCGAATCGGTTTCAGCTCCAGCCGACGACGGCGAGAGCTCACCAGTGTCAGCTGGGGACGAGAACGAATCAGCACCACCGGCAGCGGATCCACCTCGTCCGCCAATGCCGAGTCGGGTGATTTCTTCGAAACCAACTGAACGGCCCAAGCCGACCCGGCCTGAGGAACGCCCAGAGGCACCCGCAGCAAGGGCCACCCAGCCTGGTGTCCCAATGGACGTCAACTCCTCGCAACGACCCCCCGG
>DORQ01000177.1:8081-12858 GCA_003514205.1 Acidimicrobiaceae bacterium | reverse complement strand
CGACTACACCTACGTCACCGACCCCATCAATGGCTCAGACCTGAACGGAATGTGGGGTTGGAGCAGCATCAAGAGCGCCTGGAAGGCAACGAAGAATTTCGTAAAGAAGCACGAGAAAGGACTACGCCAGATCGCGAACGTGACCGTGTTCGTGGCAGGCGTAGCAGGAGGACTCGCCTGTGCTGCTTCTGTTGTTTGTGGAGTGGCGGTCGGTGCCGCGGCCGGCGCTGCCAGCTACGCGGCAACTAACGCCGGTACTGACAAGTTTTCGTGGGGTGGACTTGGCAGATCGGCACTCATCGGTGGTGCTATTGGAGGTGCTGGATCATATGGTACGAAACTCGTCGGAGCAGGGGGCGGCTTAGTTAGCCGCGCCGAAGGGCGAATAGCTAATGCGACCGCAAACCACCGGTGGTTTGCTGGTCGATTCGCTGGAAGAGTGTCCGGGATTTTGAATTCGCCGGTGATTGCCGTCGGACGTGCAACCGTAAGCATGGGCCGTGGGCTCCAGTGGAGTTCGCAAGGATCCAACGTTGGCTGCGCGATTTCCGGTGCGTGTTGAAGTGGGTAGGTTTGGGTTTCCAACGAGGGCCGAGGGCTGGCAGAACCTCAAGGATGGGCTTCGGACTCTGAAGTCTCCGAAGGTCCTTCTAGGCGTTGTTTCCGCCAATCTTCTGTTGCTCCTTCTCTACCGATCTCTCCCCCCTGAGGGTCAGGACTACCTTCGGGCGGGATGGCCTGGGCCGACTGTTCTGATCGTAAACATCGCGGCGGAGCGTGCTCGCAGGGCACGCGATGTGGACAGTGGTCAACGCTGAAAGGCCCGGACAAACCGCAGTATTGGTGCAACCACCTACAGTTCATGTTTCGATCACGCTGACCGGTTGGTCTCTACCACCGAGCCAGGATTCACTGGGACTATCGCTTATGACGCACACGGAAGTATGACCACTGTCGCTGGCGAAACCCGCTCCTACGACATAGCTGACCGGCACACGTCAACCACGAAAGGTGCAGGGACCCTCTGGAGGGTTTGGCGACAAGGGCAACGGCCGAGGACGGGAGAGAAGAGGGCCCCAACGCAATGAGTTCTTCAGCCGTTGGAGAAATGTGGGCGCGTGACTTGTGATCGAACGTGTGTTCTGTTAGGTTTGGGGGATGGAGCGAAGCGACCGGCCGTTCGAACAGAGTTTGCGAACCCGGGTGGGGGTATTGACTGCACGAATTAACGCGTTGCAGGTTGAGTTGGCTGCGGTGGTGAGCACCCTTGATGATGAGGGTGGGTGTTCAGGTGTTGGGTACAGGTCCGCAACTCATTGGTTGTCGGTGAATGCTGGGCTCGCGCGTGGCGATGCTGCACGCCTGGTCCGGGTCGGTTCCCGGCTGGATCAGATCCCAACCCTTGCTGAGGCCGCATCCCGCGGCGAGGTAGGGATAGCGATGTTGGATGCAGCAGCCCGAATCAGCACCCCGGAGAACGAGGCTGCGGTAGCCGAGATCGTGTTGAACTGTTCTCCGTCACAGTCCCAGCGAGTGTTGTCCACCTACCGCAGAGCAGCTCAACCCTATGGGGATGCTGAAACCGCTACCGAGACTGGTTCGGGGCTCGACGACCCCGACCCGGGCCCCGTGAGGCCAGATCAACTCTGGTGGCGTGACTGGATCGACGATCTGGGCCGAGGCCGAATTGATGCTGCCATCGACCCAATTGTGTTGGAACAACTCCGACTTGCGATGCGCGCGTTCGAAACACCGCCAAGCGAATCCTCAGAAGGTGCTCCTCAGCGAGTGACCGCTCCTCATGAGCTGGTCGGCCGTTTGGCTGACGCCGCGTTGGCTCATGCCGCACAGCACCTTCCGGGGTCAACGGATCGCGATCGGTCGCTCATACAGGTCACCGCCGATCTTGCAACCTTCGCGAACGTGATCGGAGCAACGTTCGACTCAAGGCTCCCCTTCGGCCTTGGCCGTCAAGCGTTCATCACCTCAGTAACAGGTCGGGTCACCCGGTTAAGCGATTCCCAACTCGCTGAGCTCCTCTGCACCTCGCGGATACAACTCCTCATTCATCAGAACGGAGTGCCGTTGTGGCTGGGTAACGAAACCCGCCACGCGACTCGACAACAACGCCGTGCACTTCGAGCCCGGGCACATAACACCTGCGAGTTCCCGGGATGTTGTGCAACGCGGTACTTGGAACCGCATCATGTGATTTACCACTCCAGAAACGGGGAAACCACCCTCGAGAACCTCGTGTTGTTGTGCTGGGCGCATCATCACGAAACCCACAACAACCGATGGGTCATCGAAACTGAGGGCGATCAGCATTTCATATTCCGGGACCAGCGCGGTGAGATCCTCGGGCGCCGCAAACCGCCCGACGAGTGGAAACAGGACCGGCATCTCACGCCAGTGCACCCCGACACACCCAAACCGCAGTGGGGTGGCGAACCCCTCACCAACTACGCCCTCGACATCCTCGTCACCAAACTTCTCAACGCCGCCTGACAGCCCGCCGCCACCAACAGCTGTTGAGCCGTGGTCGATCACCTAGAGTGATGGGCCAATGTCGACTCATCCCAGCACCTCCGTCACCCTCGCAGAGGACCAATCAAAGGCACTCCTCTCGGGATTTGGCGTTCCTTTCGCACCTGAGGCTGTAGTTCACAGCCCGGCCGATGCGGTATCGGCTGCTGCCACCATTGGATACCCCGTAGTCGTCAAGCTCAATGGCGAGCGGATCGCTCACAAAACCGAACGAGGCCTCGTCAAGCTCAACCTGGGCGATGCAGAGGCGGTCACCACGGCCGCGACGACGCTTCTGAGCGCAGCAACCCCTGAAGACGGCGATGTTTCGCTCCTGGTGGCCCCCATGCTGAGCGCCACTCGAGAGTTCATTGCGGGAATTTCGACCGATCCGCAGTTCGGCACCACGGTGGTGCTTGGCGTTGGTGGAGTCCTGACAGAAGCAATCGCAGATGTCAGCATTCGGCTCCTGCCAATTACCGAGCTCGATGCTCAATCGATGATCAACGACCTCCGGTCCCAACCGCTGCTGGGCGAGTTCCGCGGCGAACCAGCGGTTGACCGGCACGCACTCGGCGCCGTGTTGATGGCACTGTCCGATGCTGCCGCGGCAACAACCCACATGCTGTCAGCAGACCTCAACCCTCTGATGATCGTGGACGGAATGCCGATCGCGGTCGACGCACTCGTGGAGGTTCGCGAATCATGACAGTCCCCGCAGCAACTGAAGCACAGTTCCGTGCCCTGTTTGAGCCTCGTGGGGTGCTCATCGCTGGCGCGTCCACCCATCCTGGCAAGTTCGGATTCGTCTCCCTCCACAACCTGTTGGCCTCGGGCTACAGCGGCAAGGTCTTCGCCACCAACCGCGACGGCGCCGAGGTGCTCGGAATCAACTGCCTGACCAGCGTGGACGACCTTCCAGATGGCGAGGTCGACCTGGTGTTCGTGTGTACCCCCAAGTCAGCCAACCTTGAACTACTACGGGCCTGCGCGGCGAAGGGAATCACCGCGGCCTTCGTGACCTCAGCGGGATACGGTGAAGCCGACGAGGCAGGCATCGCGGATGAGGCCGAGCTGGTTGCAGTGTGCCAGGAACTCGGAATCCTGCTCGCCGGGCCAAATGGCCAAGGCGTGGTGTCGACCCCTGCCAACCTCTGCGCTCAGATCGTTGCCCCCTATCCACCAGCTGGCCAGATCGCCATTGCGAGCCAAAGCGGCAACTTCGTTTCCTCCTTTCTCAACTGGTCAATCGCCACCGGAGTTGGAATCAGCCGAGCAGTGTCTGCCGGCAACGCTGCTGCCACATCAGTAGGGGACTACCTCAGCTTCTACGCCAGCGACTCGAAAACCGAGGTTGGTTTGGCGTACGTCGAAGGCATCGACAACGGGCGGGAGTTTTTCGAACAAACCCGCTCCGTTGCCGCCCATATGCCCCTTGTGGTCTTGAAGGGCGGTGCCACCGACACGGGAGCTCGAGCCGCGTCCAGCCACACGGGCTCACTGGCCACGAACGACAAAGTGTTCGATGGTGCTTGTCGCCAAGCCGGCGTATGCCGAGCCGCAACTGTGGAAGAGGCATTCGAAGCGGCGGCCACCTTTGCAACCCAACCCCGCCCGCGAGGCAATCGGGTTGTGGTCATGACCACCGCTGGCGGGTGGGGGGTAGTAACCGCCGACGCGATCGGGCACAGCCGCACGCTCCACCTCGTACAACTGCCCGACGACCTCCTCGCCGAACTCGACGAGCTCCTTCCGCCGCGATGGAGCAAGAACAACCCAGTCGACCTCGCCGGCGGCGAGACCCGAGACACCATCCCGCTTGTCCTCGAGCGAATCGCAGCCAACGATTCTGTCGACGCGATCATCTACTTGGGTCTCGGGATCCAATCCAACCAGGCCGCCCTGCTGCGTAACGGTCCGTTCTATCCTGATCACGGCATCGAACGAATCGTTGCCTACCACGAACGCCAAGACGAACGGTTTGCCCACGCAGCAGCTGAGGTGTCAGACCGCGTCGGCAAGCCAATACTGACCGCCACTGAGCTGGCGGTGTCCCATCCAGACAACCCGGGGCCACGTACAGTCCGAGCCACCGGTCGCGTCTGCTACTCCTCGGCAAATCGAGCCGTCCGCGCCCTCGAGCACCTCGTGTGGGATGCCGAGTTCCGCGCCACCCGAGCAGGGTTGCCGTTCACCTCCCGCTCATGAACCGTCGAGTCGCGGCTGTGTGCGCCGTTCTCGGAATCAGCTC
>DORQ01000177.1:0-7866 GCA_003514205.1 Acidimicrobiaceae bacterium | reverse complement strand
TCCCCACGGCGGTGCTCTCAGCGCGTCGAGTTCCCACGCTGCTCACCCAACCCGTGGCAACTCGGCGCGTGAACTCTGCTGTGGCACCCGAACTTGAGAAGCTCTCCGAGACCTCCTGTGTGGTGGTCAACGACGGCGCCACACGCATCGTTGGAACGCGACCTGAGGTGCCGCTGACTCCCGCCTCGAACCTCAAGATCCTGACTGCATTCACCGCGCTAAAGACCTTCGGCCCCGACGCTACCTTCGCCACGAAATTCCTTGGCGACTCCGAGCTCAGCGGCGGCGTGATCACCGGAAACCTCTACATGGTTGGTGGGGGAGACCCCATCATCGACACCGAGAACTATCAGCGAACCCAAAAGCACGGAGTCAGCGCCCACACCTCGCTGGAATCAATAGCTGATTCCTTGGTCGACCTAGGCCTCACCAGCATCACCGGCAGCATCATCGGCGACGAGACCCGCTACGACACCGAGCGCGCGATTCCGACCTGGCCGAGTCGCTACGTGAGCCAGAATCAGGTTGGTCCGCTATCGGCGCTGTCGGTGAATGACTCCCGCTCCTACCCACCAAGCGGCGCAATCTCGGGAGTTATCCGCCCTGCAAGTGAACCAGCAACGTATGCAGCACAGGCCCTCACCCAACTGCTTCGCGAGCGAGGCGTCACCATTGGAGGCGAGGCTTCCAGCGCATCTGCGCCAGCGGGTCTTCAGGAGATTTTGGAGGCTCCCTCACTGCCAGTCTCAGGTCTCGTCCAAGAAATGCTCACATTCTCCGACAACAACACCGCGGAGTTGCTCCTCAAGGAACTCGGCAGATCCGACGACCAGCCCGGCACCACTGCTGCAGGCCTGACACACGTCAGTGAGACAATCGCCGAAGCTGCTCCAGATGAACTCGCCCCAACCTTGATCGACGGTTCAGGCCTCGATATCTCCAATAGGGCGACCTGCTCTCTCCTCGAAGAGGTCCTCCGACGCGATGGTCCTGACGGGCCACTCGCGCAAGGCCTAGCCATTGCCGACGGGGAGGTCGGCACCTTGGAAGACCGCTACACCTCCAGCCCAGCCGCGGGACGAGTAAGAGCGAAAACCGGCACCCTCAACGGAGTGACGGCCCTGTCAGGATGGGTTGAAACAACCAAGGGCACCGACCTGAGCTTCAGCATCATCATGAACCTTGGCAGTCGAGATGTGACCGGCAGCGACCTCATGGCCCAGCAGCGAATCACCGAGGCACTCCTGGCCTACCCAGACTCGGTGGACCCAGAGTTGCTGGCGCCCAAGCCAGCAACGAGGTAACGGAAACCGCTGTGAACGAGGTGCTCCCCATGTTCCCCCTCGGAAGTGTGCTGCTCCCAGGCGCAGTGCTTCAGCTGCAGGTCTTCGAACCACGCTATTCGGCACTGATGAACACCGTGATGGCTACCACTCAGGAATTTGGGGTGACCCTGATCGAACGGGGTGCCGAGGTTGGCGGGGGCGACCAGCGACTACCAGTCGGGTGCGTGGCGAAGGTGCTTTTGGCTCAACCTTTGGGAGAGGGCCGGTGGATCCTCCAGGCGATCGGCACCGACCGATTCTCCGTCGACGAGTGGCTTCCTGAGGACCCCTATCCAGTGGCAACAGTTTGCCGTTTTGGCCCGACCAGCGCTGAGGATGCCGAGCTGTTCGAGGTAGCAAGGACATCGCCAATTTCGACACTCGACGCGTACTCCATTCTTGCTGCGGAGAACTCCCAACTTCGCCGGAAGCTTCTCCATTCCGCCCTGGCCCATGTCGAGGAGCTGCGTCAGGCGCAGCGCCAGTGGGGCTGAGTTCAGTTGAGTATTTCCATCAAGACCTCAGCGGCTAAGGTTCGGAGGCTGACGCGTTCGGGCATTCCGGCGTCGGTCGTGGCGAGGAGAGAAACATGGCGCAGCCGATAGAACGCAAGAAGCCAGCAGAGCACCTAGTTGAGCTGCGCAGTTTGGTGGTGGATTACGCCAAGCAGGAAACCGTCGATCCGCTGACCTCGCTCAAGAACTACCTGCTCTATGGCACCATGGGCGCACTGCTTCTTGGCCTCGGCGGCATCTTTCTTTCGCTCGGATTCCTTCGAATGCTGCAGAGCCTGTCCTGGTTCGAAGGTGATCGTGGCGCACTGAGCCTGATTCCCTACGTGTCCACGCTAGTTTTCGCACTCATATTGATTGGCCTCGCCCTTGCGTTTGGCCAGAAGCGATCGAGTAAGAAGGAGAACCACCGATGAGCAACGATCGGAAAATCACCCCAACCGACATCAAATCCAAGCTGGCTGATATTCAGGGCGAGGCAACCACCACAGTGAGCGGGGCCAAGAACCAGATGCTCGCCGTGGGTGCTGGTGTGTCCCTGCTCCTCGTACTCCTCGCATTTTTCCTTGGTCGGCGAGGCGGCATGCAGAAGAACACCATCATTGAAGTCAAGCGGGCCTAACCCGTGCTCACCCGGCTTCGTCAACAGTTCCTCCTCAAGATTTTCGGACCTGGGGCGGGGAGTTTCCTGGCTGCAAGCGCGGTTGGCTGGTTGATCGACAATGCGAAAAAGGCGTTCGGTGAGAACCCTGAAACGCTCGATGTCTCGCGGTTGAAGCCGGGTGAGAGCTACCTCGTCACCACCAGACCACCCATGAGCAAGGCAGAGCGGAAACTGCAGCTCAGTCGGGACAAGCTCGACCAGGCCATCGCTCGCCAAACTCGACCAAACGCGTCAACCCGCAAGGTTGCGACTCAGCTCAGCAAGACGCAACGGAAACTGTCCAAGGCCAAACCAGGGTCCTCGCGAGCCCAAAAATATCAGGCACGTTCTGACGCCCTTGGCGACAAGTTCGATGCGCTCACCGCGCCAAACATCCGAGTTCGCTCCATGCAATCAGCACGGGCCGAACTCGACCTCAAACTCGCCGAGGCCAGAGTTCGATCACTCGCTTCAGCGAAGAAGCCACCTCGCGCCACTACAACAAAACGCTTTCGATAGCTCGTCACCTCGCTCCAACTGACGGGTTGGGGCCGCCGTGAAATCTCGGCAAGAATGGCGACGTGATCGTGCGACTTCGAAACCCATCCCGAGAGCTGACCATCAACGGGCCCATGAGCGTCACCAAACTGTTGAACCGTCTCGAGCTCAATCGGGAAAGCGTGCTCTTGATCCGCAATAAGACGCTGGTCCCCGGAGATGACATGCTGGCCGATACCGACGAGATCGAGATTCGACCCGTGATTTCGGGCGGGTTCGGCTCATGAAGTGCACAGTATGTCGAGAACCCGCATGCATCGACCTGCGCCGCCACAACTCCAACTTCTGTTCGGAGCACTTTCTCAAGTTCTGCCGCGACCAGACAGCTCGGGCCATTTCCGACCACCAGATGATCAACCCTGGCGACCGTGTGCTCGTCGCAGTGTCAGGTGGGAAGGACTCACTTGCCCTGTGGGACATTCTTCTCGGCTTGGGCTATGAGGCCGACGGCCTCTACATCGGATTGGGGATCACCGACTACAGCGACATCTCCAAGGAGTACGCCCAGACATTTGCGGCGTCCCGAGGAGCGAAACTCATTGAGGTGGACGTGCCCGACACCTACGGCTACGACATCCCCAACGGCTCCAAAGCCGCGCGTCGCGCTCCCTGCTCAGCTTGCGGGCTCTCCAAACGCCACATCTTTGACTCCGTGGCGCTCGAAGGCGGCTATGCAGTTGTGGTGACCGGACACAACCTCGATGACGAGGCAGCCGTTCTCTTTGGAAACGTCATCCACTGGCATACCGAATATCTTGGACGCCAGGCCCCTGTGCTCGAGGCACGCGAAGGTTTCCCCAAGAAGGCCAAGCCACTGGTTCGACTCGGCGAGCGGGAAATGGCTGCCTATTGCGTCCTCGCAGACATCGACTACATGGTCGACGAGTGCCCAATGTCGGCAGGCAACAAACACCTCCGCTATAAGGAAGCCTTGAACATGATTGAGGAGCAGTCGCCTGGCACCAAGGCCGACTTCTATCACGGCTTTCTCCGCTCCGCTGCTGACCGATTCACTGATCTCGTTGAAGAAGGCCGCTCCGCGCTCGGGCAGTGCCAACACTGTGGCTCGCCGAGCCCCGCAGAGGTGTGCGCGTTCTGTCGCCTCGTGGAGCGCGCTGGAGGCCAACGCATCGAACTCACCACCAAGGGAGAAACCCATTCGTGACTAGCCATCAACTCGCAGCAGGCGAACTCGTGCTTTTGCTCGATTCGAAAGCCCGCCGCTACCTCGTGACGCTCACGGAAGGGAAAGAGTTCCATTCGCATTCGGGCTACATCACCCACGCCGAAATCATTGGCGCGTATGAGGGCGACACACTTCGCTCCACGCGGGGTGCGAGTTACACAGTGATGCGCCCCACGTTGTCGGAGTTCATTCTGAAGATGCCTCGTGGCGCGCAGGTCATCTATCCCAAAGACATTGGACCAATCCTGATGATGGCCGACCTCGGCCCTGGCCTGCGGGTGCTGGAATCTGGCGTCGGCTCCGGCGCGTTGTCGATGGCGATGCTTCGCTGCGGCGCGGAGATCGTGGGCTATGAAATCCGTGAGGAATTTGCGGACCGGGCTCGTGAAAACGTCGCAAAGTTCCTCGGCGAGGGAGTCCTCGACCGATACCGCATCGAGCTCAGGGATTGCTATGAGGGAATCGACGAACATGACCTCGACCGTGTCATTCTCGATCTTCCCGAGCCCTGGAAGGCCGTGCCTCACGCTGCCACGGCGCTTCGACCCGGTGGGCTGATCCTCGGCTACTCGCCGAGCATTGTTCAGGTCATTCAATTCCGCAACGCGTTGAAAGCGCATCGATTCGTCCTCCCGGAAACGATCGAGGTCCTCAACCGCGGCTGGTATCTCGAGGGTGCGGCGGTTCGGCCCGATCACCGCATGGTGGCGCATACGGGGTTTCTTACCGTCGCACGCCGAGGGCCGCGACTCGACCCACTCACCGAGGTCGTCACCGACGAACTTCTTGACCTGCTCGGGGTTCAGGATGAGGAACAGCCCAGCTGATCCGATGAGGATTCTCGCTCAGTGAACCGCCTCGACCTGATCCTGGTAGTCCTCCTGCTCATCTCCACGGCTTCCGGTTGGCGGCTCGGATTTTTGCAGAGGACGGGAGGATGGATCGGCGCGGCACTCGGGATTGTGGCGAGTCTGCTCCTCATTGGGCGCCTCGACGCCCCATCGAACCTTGCAGGACGGAACCTGCTGCTTGCTCTAGGTGCGGTCGTGGTTCTCGCTACCTTGGGCTCCGCGCTCGGCAGCCTGATTGGCGCCCGTGTCCTTGGGAGATTCAAGAACACGTCCGCACGAAAAGTCGACTCACTGCTCGGTGCAGCCAGCGGTGCCGGCGTCATCCTCCTCTTGAGTTGGGTCCTGGTCCGGCCCATCATGGATCTTGGCGGCTGGTCACCTCAGATTCTGCGCGATTCACAAGCAGTGTCGCTGTTTGACCGTCTTGGCAGCCCACCAGAGTGGCTGTCGCCGAACCTCTCCGCCGCAAGCGACATCATTCCTGGAGTGGTCGCTGCGCTCGATGCCGCAACGGGTTCGAACTCGGTGAAGCCGCCCCTCAACAATCCGCTCTCGCAATCCACCGTGGATCAGCTGGCGGCCTCGGTTGTGCGAGTGTCTGGCAACGCGTGTGGCAGCACGCAGGCCGGATCCGGGGTAGTGGTTCGGGGCGGGATCGTTGCAACCAATGCCCACGTCGTTGCGGGGAGCGAGAAGATCCATGTCGCCCTGTCTGGTGGATCCCCACAGGACGCAGCTCTGATTGCCTTCGACCCCGTGGCAGACCTGGCGCTGTTGAGGGTTGACACGATGAGCAGTGCACAGCCAGTTGAGTTTGGCACTCCATCGACAGATGACCGTGGGGCAGTGCTCGGATTCCGCGGTGGAACGGAACTCCTGGCAGAACCGTTCGCCATTGGTTCCATGCAGACGCTTCCTACGGAGGACATCTTCGGGAAGGGCACACATCGGCGAGATGTCTTGATCCTTGGGTCGAACCTTAGTCATGGAGATTCAGGTGCACCGCTCGCCAACACAGCTGGCCAGGTCGTCGGGCTTGCGTTCGCGATCTCCACCGAACGACCGGGCGTCGCCTATGGCATACCGATTGCATCGCTCGAACCGCTCCTGAACGCCATAGCTGCGGACCCAAACCAAGCTATCGAGATCGATTCGGGGCCCTGCCTTGAGACATCCGCCGCCGGGTAACTCCGCCGATCAGGTTGCAGCAGAGAGATTTGCTTGCTTGCAACAACTCGCAACTCATGAGACGGTGACCACCTGGATCATGTGCATTGAGAGTTCAGGAAACAACACGATGTGGCGGCGAAGAGAGAGGACCTCCTCAATGAGGCATGGGCTCAAAGAACACAACATGGGAGTCTCGGCGCACCAGCGCCCACGCTCGAGAGCCTCGTTGTTGACCATCGTGATGTGCTGTTTGGTGCTCACGGGTGCATGTTCGGGCACGCGACTCGGCGACGGCACCATCACCTCGGAGGAGGAATCGAACCAGTCAGCAACTGAAGGAACACGCGGCCCAGGTATCCGTATCGGGGATACGACACCCCAGATCCTGCCGGCAGCGGCCGGCAGCATTGCACCGAGCAGCACCCCACTCAACAGCGATCCAGCAACGGCGGGAGTCGATGCGCAAACCCCTCCGGAACTTGCAGCGGGGGAATCCACAGACACGCTCGCCCCGAAGACCACCACCCCCTCGAGCGCAGCAGCGCCAGCCGCTGCGCCAGCCGCTTCGGGGCCTGCGCCCTTCGATTGGCGAACTGGCTCTGTTCAGGATTCCGTAGTTGAGGTGCGCTCCAGCGGATGTGTGGCCCCACTCGCCCAGATCGGCTCGGGGTTTCTGGTAGCGCCCGGCACCATTGTGACCAGTGCTCACATCATCCGCGGTGCCACTGCGATCACGATTCGCGGTGGCGACCAAGTAGCCCGACGCGCCGAACTCATAGCCTTCAACGAAATGGACGATCTCGCAGTTCTACGCGTTCAGGGACTCGATGCCCCAGCAGTCACCCTCGGCACCCCAACAGTGGGAACCGCTGGGGAGTCGATCGGGTACTCCCAGGGAATTGGCCTGATCTCGCGTCCCATGACAGTGAAGCGAATCGATGTACTTCCGCTCACGTCCCCAACGGAACCAGCTGGAACCACGCACTCCATCATGCAGCTCAACAGCTCCGCGGCCGCCGGAGAATCGGGTTCGCCTGTGTTTTCCACTGAGGGTCTCGTCGTGGGGATGGTGCAACTCGGAGTCGAGACCGAGGGCGCTACCTGGGCAGTCACGACGAACGAGATCAGAAACACACTGAGTTCGCTCAGTGCGACACCCGTCTCGTCGGGGCTCTGCCAGTAGCACAACCCCGTGCAACGCTCACTCGGGCAAACCAATCGGTCAGCACCGAGTGAGCGAAACGCTCAGTCCATCTCGATCGCTCAGTCCATCTCGATATAGATGCACTCGCCCGGGCACTCTTCAGCAGACTCGATGGTGCCCTCTTCTTGGCCAGCTGGAACAACAGCGAGCCCCTCAGGGCCACCTGGTTCAGAAAAGACTTTCGCCCCTTCCTTCACGTAGGCCAAGCCATCGTCAAGCAGAGTAAAGACGTCGGGTGCGATCTCTTCGCACAGGCCGTCGCCGGTGCACAGATCTTGGTCGATCCAGACCTTCATGCCCATGGTTGTGTGCTCCTCAGAGTAGTTGGGGCTCAGTTGATGCGTCCGAACGGGCGTAGCGCACTGGCTGATGGAGAGTCCCCGGACATCGCGGGGATCATTTCTCATAGTCCTCAAC
>DORQ01000203.1:3549-6574 GCA_003514205.1 Acidimicrobiaceae bacterium | reverse complement strand
GCGGAGGCCGGCACCCCACCCCCTCCGACCCCTGGGTGCCGGCCCCCGTGGGGGGATGCGCCCCCGAAGCCGGCGCGCCTCAAGCCGTCTCGGGTCAATCGAGCCGAGACGTCGTGACTCGCAGCGTGGATGGCCCGCCGCGGTTGGATTGCGTGAACTGGCGCTACGGTCCTGCGGATCCAGCAGCCCTTCCCAAGGATTTCGATGAGGACAACTATCGCCACGTGAGTTCTCGTGCGCCTCGTTTGGCGGGCTCGCAACAGCATCTGTGCGGCCAGCGAGGAGGAGCGCTTGATTTGGCCTGGGGTGTCACACAGGGCCGACCTGATGTGGTCACAGCAGTGTTGGACTCGGGGATTATCTGGACAGGGGGCAGCGAGGCTGAGGAATTGTCAGAACAGGCCTGGCTCAATACTGCTGAGCTCACGCCGCCAGCAGGAGGCGTTCTGGACAGCAATTCCGATGGCGTGGTCACCGCCTCGGATTTCAATAACGACCCGCGAGTGGGCGACCGAAACGACAACGGATACACCGACCCTGAGGACCTGATTCTGAGCCCGGCGTTCAACGATGGGGTTGACTCCGACGCCAACGGGTACGTGGATGACATCAGCGGGTGGGACTTTCTCTTTAACGACAACAATCCCAACGACGACGTGAAATATGGCCATGGCACCGGCATGGCACGAAGCGCCGCCGCCCGCGATGGCGGCGACAGCGCGATCGGTCATTGCCCCCGGTGCCGAGTACTGCATGTGCGGGTGGCGGACTCGTTCATCGCCGAGGGTGGGCGATTCGCTGCCGGCACGCTCTTCGCGCTCGACAGCGGCGCCAGCCTCGTGCAGGAATCGCTCGGTGCGATCTCCAATGCCAGCCAAGCTCAGCAGGCGGTAGACCTCGCCTACTCGGTGGGGGTTCCGATCATTGCGTCGATGGCGGACGAGTCCAGCAAGCATCCCAACTTGCCCGCAGCGCTTGAACACACAATTCCTGCGAATTCGATCACTTCGGAGCTTGGCCCCCTCGCCGACATCGCCCGCCAGATTGGTTCCGAAGGCGACAACCTGTCGCTCAACGGGTGTACGAACTACGGCGGCACCACATTCATTGCAGTTCCCTCAGATTCATGTTCCTCTGAGGCCACAGCCAATCTCGGCGGGATTGCGGGGCTGATTCTGTCTGCCGCACGTGACGCCGAGATCACGGCGCATCCATCGTTGAGCAACACTGCGAGCAAGAACCCGATTTCAGCAAACGAGCTCAAGCAACTGCTTCGGGCAACCGCCGATGACATCGACTTTTCAAGCCCTGGAACTCCCGGGATTGATGCGCCAAATGACCCTGGGAACCCGTTGCTTGAGCGCTACCCGACACGTCCGGGCTGGGATGCCGTGTTTGGGTTTGGCCGGGTGAATATCTACGAGGCAGTGCGGGCGACCCGAGATGGTGAGATTCCTCCGGAGGCTGATCTCGCGGAGCCGAGCATCAACGAGGTGCTTCCAGCCACTGGCGTGGTGCCGATTCGCGGTTCGGTAGCCGCAGTCCGCTCCGAGTCGTACTCCTGGGCTGTGCAGTGGGCTGTGGGCCTACAACCCCCGGCCTATCCCGCAGTCGAGCAGTGGCGAACGGCTGCTTCAGGGGACAACGAAACCGCTCCTCGGTCTGGGGTGCTAGGCGAGTTGAATCTCGCTGAGATCGCGGCCGCCTTGCCGAATGGCGGTGTGGGGCCGTCTTCTACCAATGGTGTTCCCGACGAAGATCGCTTCGCTGTGCGGCTTCGGATTGTTGTCACTGATGCCCAAGGTCGCCATGGCGTCGCCCAAAAGCAGGTCTACGTCCATGACGATCCAACCATGGCGGTCAACCTGCAGGTTCCGGGGGCGGGCACCTCGAGCCCGGCTTTTGGCGACCTCGATGGCGACGGCGGCGAGGAGTTGATCCTCGCCACCGATGACGGGGTGATGCATGCATTCAAGGCAGACGGCACTGAGCTGGCCGGGTGGCCTGTCACCAACGCGTTGGCAACCTGGTGGCACGCCGAGTCTCCGCACGCGAAGCAGGCCAAGATCGCACCGATACGAGACGGATTCGGCGTGGGCGCACCAGTGGTGACAGATCTCGATGGTGACGGAAGTCTGGAGGTTGCTGCGACAGATCTCGGCGGGCACCTCACCGTGTGGTCAGCGGACGGTAGGCGCCGGGCGCGCTTCGCAACTGAGGAACGATTCGGGCGCCAGTCCGCTTCCACTGCTGAGAACCGGACCAAGGTTGGAATCCTGGCGATGCCAGCGGCTGGGGATCTGGATGGTGACGGCGTCAAGGAACTGATCGCCGCTGCCTATGACCGCCATGTGTATGCCTGGGATCTTGATGGAACCACCCAACCTGGATTCCCGGTGTTGGTGGTTGATCCGGCTCGGGCTGAACAAGTTGACCCCGTGACCCACAAGGTTCGCTTCAATGGTGGGGCTAACGGCGCAGATGCGGGTGGCGAGTTGATCGTGACTCCCACTGTGGCGGATCTGACCGGAGATGGTCGGGCGGAGATTGTGGTTGGAGCGCAAGAACAATACCGTGACGAGCCGTCGCCGGTGTTTCTGCCCATCGCTATTCCTGGGTTATCGGGAACCACTCGGCTGTACGCGCTCTGGAACGACGGCACCAACCATCCCGAAACATCGCAGACTTCAGCCAGTATTCATCCGGATGACCAGGCGTATCTGCCCGGCTGGCCGACGAGACTGCCAATGGTGGTGGCCGGAGTGCTGCCGTTGATTGGCAATGGCGTCAACACCCAGGCGGTGGTTGGGGAACTCGATGGTGACCCGGCCCCGGAGATCGCAGCGAGTTCCGCCGCAGGGCCAGTGATGGTGTTCGATGTTGACGGGCGTTCGCCCTGGGGGCGTGAGTTTGGGGTTCAGCTTGCTCCCGATTGGCTTGGTGAACCCTTCGGTCCTCGGGCGTCGAGCCGTGACGGTGGGATTTTGGTGTCTGCATTCGGTGGGCCCAGCCTGGGCGACCTGAC
>DORQ01000203.1:2901-3150 GCA_003514205.1 Acidimicrobiaceae bacterium | reverse complement strand
GCCTCCGATGCTGAGGGAAACGATGCTTCCGGCTTCCCCAAACTCACCGGCGGTTGGACGGTGGGCACCCCAGCGTTTGGTGATCGCGATGGCGACGGAAGAATGGAAATGGCGATTACTCGCCGAGATGGGTGGTTGCAGGTCTGGGAGCTGAACTCCTCGTCGACGGTCACAGCGGGTTGGCCGCGTTTCGGCCATGATGGATCAAACTCGGGCGACAGTCGGGTGGTTGCCGCCAAACGGTAGGGG
>DORQ01000203.1:2198-2719 GCA_003514205.1 Acidimicrobiaceae bacterium | reverse complement strand
CAGGGCAAGTCGGGCAGGGGAGGATCACACAGCCAGGGGGCATGGACAGGCTCCTGGTTGGGCAAAGGTGGTGTCGCTTTGGCGGCCCTCGTGCTGGTTGCCGGGTGCAGCACTGGAAACGAGTCGAGCGGCTCGCCCTCAACTACCGCTGCAAGTTTCTCTGATCCAGCCAACGGCCCTGCTGCGGATTTCAGCGCACCAGCGCCCTCACCGTTGCCCCCAAAGGAACTGGCCGAGGTTGAGGCCGCGTCTGCGGGAGGTTGCGAAGCACTCGATGGCGCTCGATGCCTTCTGCCGTTCCCGAGCGACGCGTTCACCGTGAAGGACCCTGTGAGCGAAACTGGCCGGAGGGTTGCGTTGCCAACCGGGCAGTTGGCCAACCTTGAGGGCACCACGCTCGACCCGACCGAATGGAATCGAAACGATGGGTTTAGCCCCGGCTCAGCGCCGATGGCACTATTCCCAGATGTTGATCTGGCTGCCAGCGGTGCCGCTGAGATCGGCCGAATCGAGGATTCCCT
>DORQ01000203.1:1747-1888 GCA_003514205.1 Acidimicrobiaceae bacterium | reverse complement strand
GTATCGAGACAACCTCACCACGGAGCTCGAATCATTCGAACAGCGTCGCCCCGAGTTTGAGTCGCTGTTCGAGCAGCTTGGCGGGTTCGGTATTGCACGCAACGACCTGCAGCTGGCCTGGAGCTTCACAGTTGCAAGCGG
>DORQ01000203.1:0-1401 GCA_003514205.1 Acidimicrobiaceae bacterium | reverse complement strand
TTGCCGATCACCACCGGGGCGATGTTTGCGGCTCCGTACACCTGCCAAATCCCGACCGTTGCTCTCGAGGGGGAAGGTGGTCAAAGCCGAGGAGTTGTCTATGGGCATGGTCTGCTCGGTTCCGCTGGGGAAGCAGAGAACTCCCAGGTCGCTCAGAATGCCGCCACGAACAACATGGTCTACTGCGCGATCGATTGGATCGGAATGAGCGGTGCTGACATCGGCAATGCGGTGTCAATTCTTCGCAATATCAGCGAGTTCCCCACGCTGGCGGACCGGGTTCAGCAAGGAATGCTGAACCAACTGTTCCTCGGGCGAGCGCTGCGCCACCCCCAAGGGTTCTCAGCCCAACAGGCCTTCCGCACGGCAACAGGAGCCTCGGTGCTCGTTCCCGATGAGGTGTACTTCGACGGGAACTCTCAAGGTGGCATCATCGGCGGAGCAACCACGGCGGTGTCGACGGAATGGACCAAGGCAGTCCTTGGAGTACCCGGCATGAACTACTCGCTGCTGTTGTCTCGCAGCGTTGACTTCGACACCTACCTTGCGGTGTTGCGAACGGCCTACCCCGACCCGACCGATCAGCAGATCATCTTTGGGGTCCTGCAGATGCTGTGGGATCGAGCGGAGACCAACGGGTATGCCCAGCACCTCACGGCGGACCCCTACCCAGGGACCAAGCAACACCAGGTGCTGCTTCACGTCGGATTTGGTGATCATCAAGTAAGTAGCTACTCGGCAGAGTTTCTGGCTCGAACCATCGACGCGAAGCTGCGATGGCCAGCACTTGCTTCGGGTCGCCATCCTGATGCCCGCCCGTACTTCGGATTGGACACTGTTGAGGGCGATGGCGGAGGCGAGTCCATGTTGGTGTACTTCGACAGCGGCACCCTTGCACCGCCTGCTGGAAACATCACTCCAGCCGCAAGCCCAGAGTTTGTCGCGACCTGCTCAGCGTTGAGTAAGGAGCAACTTGAGAGCAACGTTCAATGTGCGGACAGCCATGAGGACCCTCGTCGAGCCCCGCAGGCCATTGCTCAGAAGGGGGCGTTCTTCCGCCCCGATGGCACAGCTGTTGACCCCTGCGACGGGGAGCCATGCGTGGCACCCAATCGGTTCACCTTGGACTACTGAAACGCGTGAGCTGGTAGTGTCTCGGTCTGACCGTGAAACGGGTGCGGGACACTCGTACGGACAGAAAGAGACACAGCTCGTGCCACAAGAAATGAATGCCTCACCGGGCTCTGATCCGGCGGCCACCTCCTCCGCTGAACTGTCGGCCTCCGATTCGGCCCCTCGCTCGGGAACTCTGGTTCTCGCTGATGGTTCGGTGTTTGAGGGGGAACTCTTCGGGGCTGATGCTCCCGGAGGTGTCACCACTGGCGAGATTGTGTTCAACAC
>DORQ01000011.1 GCA_003514205.1 Acidimicrobiaceae bacterium | reverse complement strand
CCCTGCTCGCCGAGCAGTACGGGGTGCGGGTGTTGTGGCGGCCGATGGCGTGCACGAATGGCTTGAGCAGAAGCGTCGCCGCTCGGAGGCTAACCGCTGGTGGACGGCGCTCGGCAACTGCACCGACTGCGGACACCCTTGGTCTGAGCACTTCGGTACCAGACAGTGACCTGGACCTGACTCGGGCCCCACAACCGGCGCTCAAGAAGCCAAATACTCATACTGAACCTTGCAGAGAACACAGCGCTAGGTCGTCATGCACTCGCAATCTGCGCGCCGAGAAGTCTCAACCGCTGTAAAAACGACTCAAGCTCTGTTGAGAGTGAGCCTAGGTGCTGAATTTCAACATCGCCATCTGCTCCGAGGGCAGTCACGACAAGTGACGTCGCCAGGATGGCCTCTTGTGGGCAACCGATAATGCGGCCTCGGGGCTGCCGAGGGCCGGACACAAGAATCCGGTGAGGATCCAGCCATTCGACGGATGCCCCGAGCGCGTTGAGGGCGGTGAGGAACTGTACCGAGCTCTGGGTGAACCATCCTTCCCCGGGCCAGTTGTGGATCAGCGACGAGCCGTCGGCGAAGACGGCTGTCACCGCGAAGAGCGGCATCACCGAGACGGCGAGTCCACCATGTGGCATGGGATGGATCTTGTCCGCGACCGCGTGGAGGGAATCGCTTTCCGCTTCAACCGGGAGAACGGTGAGGTCCACAAGCCGCGCAAGCCCGTTAGCCGCCGAGTATTCCGAAGCGTAAGTGAGACCGAGCCCCATCTGCTCGAGCAATGCAAGTTCGCACCTCATGTATTCGATTGGAGTCCGGCTTATGGAGATTTCCGATTTGGTTGCGATGGCGGAGACGATAAGGCTCATGGCGTCGGTCGGATCCTCCGTGCAGGTGTAGCGCAGATCACCGCTCACTTTGTCCGACCCTCGAATAACGAGAGTCGATGTGCCAAGACCGCGAACCTCAATACCTGCCACGGATAGGAAGAAGCACAGCTCGCCGATTGCGTAACACCAAGGAACGTTCCGGATCTCGGTCTCATGAGTAAATTGCGCTGCAAGAAGAATCCCGACAATAGCGGCATCCTCGTCCGGGAAGCGTAGGGTGTATATTCTGCCCCCATGCTGCGAGGCATCTCTCGGCCCACGCGATCGATGGAAATGAGCAGCGTCGCCCTCAAACGAAAGCTGCGTTCCGGCGATGTCGCGTAGCACTCGCGCAACCTCAGTGAACTTGGCGGCCGCTTCTCGGGCACCACCTTTTAGCGGAACAGACCAGTGTGAATCACCGGGGGGGAAAACCGCGCACACAAGGAGCGTGGACCAAGTTCGCCGAGCTTGGTCGACGTTGAGCCTTGTTACGAGAATTCTCTCCGGTGTCGCAATTTGAAGCTCTGTATGATCAACTGACCAAGTAGAAGGGACGCCCATGCTGCGAAGTAGCTCCATAAAGGAGTTGATCTCCTCCGAATAGGGCAGGCCAGTGAGTACTGAAGCACCCCCATGATTTAGAAGCGCGCAAAGAATAAGAGGAATAGCGGCGCGACCTGAAGGAAGAGCGCTTGTGCTGCCCCGTAGGGAATGGCTGCCGTGAACGACTATACTATCTTCACGAAGGAGCTGGCGGAAAATCAATTGTGACGGTCCTGGCAAGTAGGCAACGTGGTCGCGCATCGCACGCATGAGGGTGCGCGCGGCCAGAGGATCAGCACCCAGAGCTGACGCCATGAGGCTCCACGCTTGGTGTATCGAGGAGGCGGCGAGGCGCTCGAGGTCGTCGGCATTTGCTCCTCCGTCACGAGCAACGTCTCGTGCAGCTTCGAACACCTGCTCGTAGGCATGCGCCAGGCGCGCCACTGCACGAGCCTCAGTCGAGTGTCCAGCAGCATCCAGCACAGTTCGCTTCAGGGGACCTAGCATCCGATACGCGGTCTGATTACCGCACGGCTCCTTCCTCACCGCTGACTCCACCAGCCCTTGATGCAGCAGCGTTCCTAGTGGATCCGCCGACTCCCCTCGCAGTGAAGGATAAGCATCAAGGGCCCGATTCATGATGGGAAGTGGTAGGTAGTCGGACACATGCGCCATTAGAGCAAGGAGTTCCATGCAGGATCGGTCCCTAATTACTCGGTCTAGCGCCAGGCGAAGGGCGATCTCCACGGATCGATGACGATAATTGGCTTCGTGCATTGTGAACTGATCAACTTCAGTGGTCCAAGCTGCCAACACTTCGGGCACCGTCTGCCACCGATCACGTTGGCCCGATATCAAGACGAGGCTCAGCGGGTGACAGTCCGTGACGCGCACCAGCTCAGACAAAGAGTCGCTCTCATCAGGGCTAACCGGCCCCCACCGCATGGCGAAGAGCTCTTCTGCAGACTTTGGGCCAAGCGGTCCCACGTGGAGGTGCCGTACGTTCGGGCTTCTGATCGTAGTCTGTGTTGAATACAGGATTTGCCATTCGCTCCTCTCCACAGAATCTACGAACCAGCGGGTGAAGTCAGCATCCGCTTGGGGGTCTTCCATGTTGTCGAGGTAGAGGATCGTTCGACCCGCACCGTTGCTAATGCGCTCCACTTCGAGTTCGAGCGAAGCATCCGGCTCTGGTCCGACTTTGGCAATCACCGTCGAGGAGCGAGCGAGGGGTTCGGTGCCGCAGGAGGAGAGTATGGCCTGAAGGGCTTCTGCCTTGGTCTTCACGTCCGATAGCGGGACTTCGACCGTGCGCCATCCTTCACTCTCCGCGCGGTCCAGGATTGCCCTGCAGATAGTCGACTTGCCGATACCTGGGGCGCCCTGAATCTCCACCGCCTCACGCCGCCTATCATGCGAGACAGAAAGCCACGCTTCCCCAATCAGCTCGTCTCGCCCGATGCACAGATTCCGTGAACCTGCCTCCGCGACGGCGGGTTCGTCACGAGGGACTGCGGGCGCCGCAGATCGACGTCGCTGCGCCGCAAGAGCTTCAAGGACATGCA
>DORQ01000314.1:4303-10418 GCA_003514205.1 Acidimicrobiaceae bacterium | reverse complement strand
GTGTCCAAGTTGTTGGTGACGACAGACAACAGAAATCCTGCACCCAGGCTCAACGCAGCCGCCGCACCCACTCCAACCCACACCGCTTTGAGGCGTTCGCTGTGACCGGTTCGAACGAGGTATCCAACGAGGATGCCGACGACCAACGAAGCTTCGACGCCTTCGCGCAACATGATGAGAAATGTCTGAATCATTCGCTCCGCTTTCTGTGCGCCCTGTGCGGCTCCCAGTCGGTCTTGCGAATATAGGTATAGCAAATGTTAGGCATGCCAAACAAGTGAGGGTGAGGCACGCCGAATCAGCGGGTCCTCCGCCTAGTAGCTGGTGAACGGTGCCGTAACGGTATAGACCTGACCCGAGGTGGTGGTGACCTCTGCGGTGAGCGAGTGTTGGCCCGGAGTGAGTGCTGCCAGATCAAGCGGACCGGTGCCGAAGTCGAACGGGGCCGAGGCGGCTACATGGGTGGGGGCGCCCGTCTTTGTGGGGTTGTCCAACCAGAATCGAACTGACTTTGTCCCCGGTAGCTCGAAGTACAGGTAGATCGGGCCATGGCCTTCTGCGTACTCAAGCGGAACAGGTCGCCCGCGTTTCGGTAGAGCACTTCCATAGAGTCCGAATTCTGAAGGCACCGTAGTAGTGGGTTTAGACGTTCCCGGTTGAAGAGTCGGCACCGGTCTCGGAAGCGTCGGTGTTGCGGGAGCCACCGTCGAGGTAGGAGCCTCAGTGGGGGCGGTGGGCGTTGTAGTAGTTGAGGTTGTTGAGGTGGTCGCGTCCGGCTGAGAAATGGGTTTCGGTGCAGTAGTTGTGGGGCGAGCGCCAACCCGAATCTCCCCGGAAGGAAGCGGTTCACCCTCGGCGACGAGCATCTCGCGGGCCTGGGAGGCTTGATAGGCCATTGGGCCAGAGACCGCAGCAGTGACGCTCGCAGAGGTGGTCAGCGCCATCAGCACACGAAATGAAACCAGCCCGCGGAGCACCATCAGTGCCTTCGCCACGAGGGGCGGGAGCGCGCGTCGTTGCTTGCTCATGTAGCTGCTATCGGTTCAAGCGGTAGATCGCACGATGGGCAATATTCCGGCGGGAGGCAACGCATCTCGGGTCAGATCTCTGGGCGGTCGGTCTGATCGAGATCGATGATCCCCAATCGAACAGCGCTGAGGACCGCTTGAGTCAAGCTCTGCGTGTCGAGCTTGCGGTAGATGGCGTTGAGATGATTGTGGACGGTTTTCTGGGTGATGCCGAGGTCACGGGCGACCTGTTTGGTTCCGTAGCCATTGGCGATTTTCTGAAGAATCTCTACCTGACGATCGGAGAGTAGGTCCTCATGGGAAGCCGCTTCGTCTGCTGCCCGCAGCATCGAGATCGCGAGCTGGGGGCTCAGGACGGTCTCGCCACTCGCCACTGCACGAATGGTCTCCAGAACCTCAGTGAAGGAGGTGCCCTTGGTGAGATAGCCCGAGGCCCCGGCATTGATAGCTGCCTTGGTCCGACCGACATCGTCGTGCATTGTGAGAACCACAACTTTGGTCCCGATGACCTCCTCTGTGATCCGTCGAGTGGCGGCGACACCGTCGAGCACTGGCATCGAGAGATCCATCAAAACAATGTCGGGTCGAAGTTCCCGAGCGAGCGCGATTGCCTCCTCGCCGTTTGAGGCCTCACCCACGACTGTCTCGCCAGCCGCTTCCAAGCCGCGACGAATGCCATCACGGAGGATCTTGTGGTCATCGGCGAGCAGAATTCTCAGCATGACGGGTCCTTATGCATTGTCGATAGTTGCCGGAAGTGCTCCGGCCGTAACGGTGATCTTCGTACCTTGGCCTGGGTTGCTCTCAATGTTGAGGTGCCCACCAATGACATCGGTGCGCTCCCGCATTCCAATAAGCCCATAGGCACTTTCTCGAACTGCTTGGTCTGCATCAAAGCCCAGCCCGTTGTCCTGAATGGTGAGCACCCCGTTGCCGTGCATCGCGTCCCACGACACCAAGACCTCCGAGGCTTTCGCGTGTTTGTCGATGTTATTGAGAGATTCCTGCAGGATCCGCAAGAGCTCATTTTCGACGGGGACAGGGAGCGTCTCACCGGGGTTGATTGTTTCAAATCTGACATCAATATCGGTTCGGTCAGCGAAGCGTTGGACCAGCTCTTGACCCACCTGAGCGAGTGGTCGCTGCTCGTTGACTTCTGCACGCAACTGACGGAGCGTTTCGCGTAGTTCGTCCAGCGCTGTTTGGACATCGGTATATAGCTGAGAAAGTTCCGGGGCAGGCCGGTCCTCGTCGCCGATGATCCGTTCCAATTCGAAGGAAATGTAGGTCAGCCATTGACCGAGTCGGTCGTGAAGGTCTCGAGCGATTCGAATTCGCTCCTCTTCTGCTCCCAAGGAACGAAGGCGCCCAAACCATCTAGCGTTGTCCAAGGTCAACGCCACAACGTCGGCAAGACCAGCGAGCAGCCGGGAGTCTCGTTCGCCGAACTGTCCAGGAGTGGGGTGTTCGATTCCGAGCACCCCAACGACTCGACCACGGGCGGTGAGCCGCGTGTAAATCCCGGAGCCGGACCCTTCCGCTATTCCGCGGAGGCTCCCCTCGTTGAGGTCGGCCACTAGCCACGTGTCATTGGCATCGATGGCTTGTCGAAGATGAACGGGGAGCTCGTCGGTGGAGGCAGCGGAGCGCAGGGTGCATCCTTCCGAGAGCTTCGGAAGCCATTCTCCATGCACCTCATCCAGCTCCATCAGACAAATGACGTTTCCGCGAAAGGTCTCAACGATCTGGTTACGAGCTCCCTCAAGCGCGTCGCGTTGGCTGAGGCTGGTGGGCAGCGTGCGTGCGACAGCGTTCAGCATGGTGAGGAGATCATTGGTCTCGGTCAAGGTGTCAACGCGACCAGCGAGGCCCATGCGACGCTGTTCTGCCTCAAGCAGACGATTTCTTGTAAATGCCGCCAGGAGCGCAATGGTGGTCATGGTCAACACAATGAGACCGACCTGCGAACTGAGTCTGAAGCCTGGAGCCTCTGAGGACAGCTGGTTTCCGAGCACCATCGTCGACCAGGCGATGAGCAGCGAGCCAATGGCGGCCCGATACCCCCATCCGAACGCAGCGACCGTGGTGGCAGCGATCACACAGAACACATACGGGGAGGACGCGCCACCGGAGTACCCAACAGCGAGTCCAAAGAGCATCACATCGGTCAATGCGACCACTTGGTGAATTGTGATGGTAGATCCGAGCCTGATGGGAATCATGGTTCGCCAGCTCGTGATGAACAGCGCAACCGTGAGGGTGGCGACGACGGCGTAGCTCCCCTTGAAGACCTGCGCAGTCCCAAAGATCATCCCGTACATCACTGCTGTCCAGCGCATTGCTGTGACCACTGGCGAGACCGCAGCTCGGACCTGGGGCGATAGGTGCAGATTTCGGGTGTTGTCGTCGATCCCGCCATAGGAGATCGTTCTCAGCGCTGAAACCATGTCCTTCGGAGCGAACATTTCGCTGTTTTGCGGCGCGCCAAGGATCGCAGCGGAAGGCTCGCCCGCTTTCGGGGAACCTGAAGTCAGGAATGGTCGTTTGATGGCTGTACTCCGAATCAAAACATTTGAGTCGGTGTCCAGCGTAGTGGGGGCGGAGGCTGAAACGGCTCGCTCTGGGCAGAACGTCCTAGTTGTCGCTCTACCATGGCTCCCATGGAGAAACGGGACGCACCAACGGTTGGTCAACTGGATGAGGGCAATCCGCCAATAAGCGATCCGCCAACGGGCGCTCCAACGGTGGAGGAGGTCCGCAGTTGGTTTCCTCGGGCCCGTCGTCCGGATCGCCAAAGAATCGTTGACGCGGCGGGCGTCGGGATCAATGTCGTTGAGTGGGGTGAGGCCGATGGGTTGCCAATGTTGGTGATTCATGGCGGTTTCGATTTCGCCGAAACCCTCAATGAGTTCGCTCCCATACTGGCTAGTGCGGGTTGGCGCGTGGTCTCGTGGGACCATCGAGGACACGGCGACTCAGCGTGGGCCCATCTCTATTCCTGGGAGGCCGATCTCCGCGATGCGGTGATGGTGCTCGACACGCTTGGCGAGGAGCCCATCCCGATCGTGGGCCATAGCAAGGGTGGAGCCTTGGCGTTGCAGCTTGGTGCCGCATTGCCTCATCGCTTCTCCCACCTCATCAATCTCGACGGTCTGCCGTCGGGTCGGTCAATGCCTGACGTTGCTGAACATGAACGCACAAAGATGCTGGCCACGGAGCTCTCTGCGTGGCTTGACCATCGACGAAAGGTGGCTCACAAGTCACGCCGACCCGGCACACTCACCGATTTAGCGCGGCGGCGTGGGTTGATGAACAACAGGCTGACCCCTGAATGGCTCCAGTATTTGGTGACGGTCGGCGCCCGGGAATCTGAAGACGGATGGCGCTGGAAAATCGATCCCACGCTTCGGATGGGGGGATTCGGACCATGGCGGCCAGAGTGGTCCATGCAACGCCTACCGGGTCTGTCGATGCCGGTGTACGCGATGCTCGGCCTCGAGCTCGAGGTCATGGGCTGGGGCACTGCGCCCGAGGACGTAGTTCCATTCCTTCCGCCGGGCGCCAAGTTCGAAGCGCTTGAGGGTGTGGGTCATTTCATGCACATCGAACAGCCCGACCTGATTGCCAACAAGATTCTGAAGTTCATTGAGGAGACCAGTCGTGACTAGCGGGAATTCTGAAGCGCCAGCACGGGCGACACTGTGCCACGGACGAATCGAGCTAGCCCTCCACCAACTCCAGGGTGGATCTGGTCGGACACTGCTGTTGCTCCACGGCCTCGGCGAGGCGACGCCGAGGAGAGTTCCAGCTCAAGTCAGAGAGTGGAGCGGGCCCGTCTTTGGCCTTGATTTCACGGGCCACGGGGCATCAACGTTGTCGGCCGGAGGCGGCTATACAGCGGAGGCCCTCCTGGGTGACGCGGACGCCGCAGTCGAGCATCTGGGTGAAGTCACCGTTGTGGGTCGCGGGGTTGGGGCTTACATCGCTCTCATGCTGATTGGCGCGAGGCCCGAATCGGTCCGCGGCGTCGTGTTGTGCGATGGGCCAGGGCTCTCCGGGGGAGGAATTCAGCCAGGTTCACCATTCGTCGTGTGTCCGCAGTTTGGGCTTGGTCGCGCCCCAGATCCATTCGCAATGGTGGAGCTTGCCCGAGATATTCGGCCCCCCGACTACGCCGTCAATTTCGTTCGGTTTGCGATGGAGCGATCACAAGTCCCTGATCCCATCACCGTGGCTGCCGTGGTGCGACCTGAATGGCTGGCAGCAGTCGCACGAGAACCAGGAGTGGTTCAGCGGGGAGTGACGACGGCGTTGGCCGGATACGGCCGAACCTGATTGGCAGCTGTTTCAGACACGAGGGAATGCGCCGATGCCAGGTTTTCGTGAGTTCTCTGTCAACATAGTTCTAGATCGCCAGTTGGCGACTATGGAGTTGTCATGTCTGAAATGTCCCCACCCGCCGGCCAGACCGAGTTCGACGCGTCACCTGATGCCGAACGGTCAGCAGAAAATCCTCCTTCAGTCCTGTCTGAGGAGAACGAGTTCGGAGCACTTGGGCTGTCGTCAGCCTTGGTTCAGACGCTCTCAGCTTTGGGATATGAGGAGCCGACTCCCATACAACGCGAGGCCATACCGGCGCTGTTGTCTGGCGGCGATGTCATCGGTCAAGCAGCCACCGGCACCGGAAAGACCGCCGCATTTGCGCTTCCAATACTGCAGCGACTCAGCGAGGTTGGCGCGGACTCCGGCAACGGTCGCGCACCCTCCGCGTTAGTGCTTGTGCCAACCCGCGAGCTGGCAATGCAGGTGTCCGAGGCGCTTCATAAGTACGGCCGATCGATGGGCGCACGCGTTGTTCCCGTCTACGGCGGTGCACCGATCGGGCGGCAACTGGACGCGCTGCGACGCGGTGTGGACGTTGTCGTGGCAACCCCTGGTCGAGCCGTTGATCACCTCAACCGTGGCACGCTCGACCTTGGTTACTTGTCGATGCTCGTTCTCGATGAGGCCGACGAGATGCTCGATATGGGCTTTCTTGAGGACATCGAAGGCATCCTCAATTCAGTGGTTGAGGGCTGCCAGACCGT
>DORQ01000314.1:2533-4119 GCA_003514205.1 Acidimicrobiaceae bacterium | reverse complement strand
AAGCCTCAACACATTCAGATTGCCGCAGCGTTGGTTGCTCCCGGTGCAGCGCCGAAGGTCCGCCAAACTGCCTATGTCGTGCCACGGTCGCACAAGGCTGCGGCGCTCGGTCGCGTCCTCGACATCGAATGTCCGACAGCGGCAATCGTGTTTTGCCGAACGAGGATCGAAGTCGACGAACTCACCGAAACGCTCAACGGTCGGGGCTACCGGGCAGAAGCGCTGCATGGCGGATTGAGCCAGGAACAGCGAGACCGGGTCATGAGTCGAGTTCGAAACGGATCCGCAGACTTGTTAGTGGCAACAGATGTCGCCGCTCGAGGTCTCGATGTCGAGCACCTGACCCATGTGGTCAACTACGACATTCCCAACGCTCCCGAAGCCTACGTCCACCGGATCGGGCGGGTTGGCCGAGCTGGTCGCGAAGGCGTGGCAATCACCCTTGCAGAGCCGCGTCAGCACCGACTCCTCAAGAACATCGAGCGGACGACCAAACAGAAGATTGCTGTGGAGAAGGTCCCTACGGCTGCAGATCTTGCAAGCCGCCGAATGGAACTCACCGAGGCCACGCTGCGAGAGACCCTCCTTGAGGCCGATTCTGACCATGTTCGCGGTGTGGTTGATTCCTTGACTGATGAGTTCGACATCGTCGAAATTGCCCTGGCTGCGATCCGGCTCCTGCATGAGGCACATACCGGCGCAGGCGACGAAGCCGAAATCCCTGATGCTTCAGCGCATATGAACCGAGATCGGGATCGCGAGAATTCCAAGGGCGATCGCTTCGGCAAGCGCCAGGGGAGCGAGGGCGGGAAATATGACAACAGTCGAGGTGGCCGTCCTGAGGGTGGGCGCGGCTCGCGCCCTGGCCAATCGGATCGCGCTCAAGGTCCATCGGAGGGAATGACCCGCCTGTTTGTTGGTTCGGGTCGCCTCGCTGGAATTCGCCCGAAGGACCTCGTCGGCGCAATCGCTGGCGAGTCGGGAATTGCAGGCAGAGAGATTGGTTCCATCCAGATCGCGGATCGATTCAGCCTCGTTGAGGTGCCAACCGAGCAGGCCAATCGCGTGTTGGCAGCGATGAAGGGCACCACGATTCAGGGTCAGCGGGTCAACTTCCGCAGGGAACGAGACGACAATCCGAAGCATCGCGGCAAAGACGGAAAGCCTGCTTCGCGCAAGTAGCAGACGCACCTCGGTAGCCTCCTGCCGTACGCTTCGCTGAAGCCCGACCCCAGCGGCACACGGAGGACCTCAATGGCAACGACGCTCGTCCGCAATGGACTCATCATTTCGCCCACCGGATCGATCGCGGGGGATGTGCTGATTCATGATGAGCGAATCACGGCCATCTTGATGCCTGATGAGTCCGAACGGCTCGGGATAGTCGCCGATCGAGTGATCGACGCAGCGGGGAAATACGTGATCCCTGGCGGTGTTGACGTGCATACCCACATGGAACTTCCCGTGGGAGATCTTGTCGCTTCTGACACCTTCGCGACGGGCACCATCGCGGCCGCGTGGGGTGGCACCACCACCATCGTCGACATGGTGACCCAACTCGCTGGCGAGCGGGTACAAGACGGCCT
>DORQ01000314.1:1424-2242 GCA_003514205.1 Acidimicrobiaceae bacterium | reverse complement strand
AGCGATGATGGTCAGATTCTTCAGGCCATGCAGCGGGCGGCCTCATGTGGGGCCATGATCTTGATGCATGCCGAGAACGGGATGGCGATCGATGTTTTGGTGCAACAAGCCCGGGCCCGCGGCGAGACAGCGCCCATCTACCATGCGCTGACTCGTCCCTCGGTGCTTGAGGCGGAAGCGACCCATCGGGCCATTGCGCTGAGCGAAGTCGCCGGAAATGTTCCTCTCTACATTGTTCACATGTCTGCGGGCGATGCGCTGGCACAGGTGGCATTGGCGCGACAGGCGGGGAGAAATGTGTTCGCCGAAACCTGCCCCCAGTATTTGTGGTTGACGTTAGAGGAGACACTTGGCCGGCCAGGAACCGAGGGAGTGAAGTGGATCTGCTCGCCCCCGATTCGGTCAGCACATGATGCACACCACCATCAAGCAGACCTCTGGCGAGGGCTCCGAATGAACGACTTGGCCGTGGTCGCAACAGATCATTGCCCGTTCTGCCTGAAGGATCAGAAGGACCGTGGGTTGAACGACTTCAGTGCTGTTCCCAACGGTCTGTCAGGGGTAGAGCATCGCATGGAGCTGATCTATCAGGGGGTGGTGGCCGGAGAGCTCAGCTTGGAACGGTGGGTAGAAACCTGTTGCACCACTCCAGCGCGGATGTTTGGGATGTACCCGCGCAAGGGGATTCTTGCGCCGGGCTCTGATGCAGATCTGGTGATCTGGGACCCAGCTGGGACAACAGAGATAGGCGTTGAGGCAAAGCATCATTCGCAGACTGACTACTCGAACTGGGAAGGCTGGCACGTCGATGGTGCTGT
>DORQ01000314.1:0-1237 GCA_003514205.1 Acidimicrobiaceae bacterium | reverse complement strand
GGTCGGACACGGTCAATTCATCAAACGGGAGCTGTCCCAATACCTCGTGTGACCAAACCCCACTAGCTCGAAGAACCGCCAGTATTCTCCCCGGGCCCCGGCTTGGGTTCCGAACCCAGGTTCCATTCAGACCACCCGTGGCCAATCTCACCTGATGGAGTCCAATAGCGGCACAGTGCCCGGTGCATGGTTGCCTCCGCTCGGTCCTCAGCAAGAAACCGCACGGGCGTGAGAACGAGTGGCTCGACTCTGAGATGGACTGACCCATTGTTAATGGAGAGGTCGGCCTGAGTCGGTCGCCCATCCTCCCCAAGTATCTCGGTCATGGTGAGTTGTGTGCAGGGGGTGAGCTGATGGTTGGCATCTTGGATGTAGCCGAACGGTGCTTTGAAGTCTGCAAGCCGGATCTCGGTTGCCTGAAAACAGATGCCGTCTTGCATCGTTGCGGCCGACCAGAACCAATCGAAACTCCACCAGTCTCGAACACCCCAGGAGTGATCGCGTTGGCCCGTTCCAGAAATCTCAGTCCGAACCCCGTCGATCGCTAGCCACCCGGCCACGGTGCAGCTGATCTCATATCGGGTCGAGCTGCCGTATTGGTATGGTTCGCCCCGTGTCGACCAGACACATTCGAAAGCAAGGTTCGTAGTGGTCGGGTTGTCGCGACGATATGCGGCTTCGGGGTCGGTGAAACGCTGAACGGTCCCGTTGAATCGGACGCTCCACCGTTCAAGCTCGGCCTCTGGGTACGCGTGCACTGACCAATCCTTCGCCGTTGCTTGTGGACCCTGATTCGGAGCGAACGGGCCTTGTTGATCTGCGAGCAACAGCAGTGGGCCACCCTCGCCAGTACAACCAAGGTGGATCCAGGACTGCCCGAGGTTGGGATAGAGGCCTACTCGCAGATACAGACCGAGTCCGTTGGATTGGTCTACCCAATCGAAGTACCAGGACTCGTTCCATAGACGCTCAGGTCCGGGTATGTGGGGTGCTTCATCTGCGGGCTCCACCCGGTACTCCGGCTCTGCGGAGGTGCGGTCGTTCAGGGGGTTCGAGCGTTCTGGGGTCATGACGTGGAGCCATATGGTTCGAAGGTTCCAAGCTCCAGCGTGTGTTGCACATGGCGAGTTGTGGAAGTGATGAACATCTGGTCGCCCCGCTCGGTTTGCTCAACCATCATTGCGGCCACCACCGCAAGGTAGATGCCGTAGGCGGCGCCGTGGCGGTAGCGCTCCTG